>NZ_FNRV01000001.1:4027500-4257500 GCF_900105115.1 Pseudomonas mohnii | reverse complement strand
AGCATGGCTACTCCGCAGCATTGGAGAACAGATGCACCAACAGACTGCGGAGTATGAGGGAAATTACATCAATCGACGCTTTTGCGCCGACGAAGATGTAACAAGTACTGCACCGGACCGGAAGCCGCGTAGGCGAGGAAAACCAGCAGCAGGATGCGCGGAGGATCACTGAATACTACGGCGAAGACCAGCACCACGGCCAGGATTGCCACGAAAGGAACCCGCCCCTTGAGGTCCAGCTCCTTGAAGCTGTTGTACTTGATGTTGCTGACCATGAGCATGCCCGCAGCCGCGACCATTAACGCCACCAGGAAGGACATCTTGGATCCCTGGATACCGTAGTCACTGAACGCCCAGACAATCCCTGCCACGACGCCAGCAGCAGCCGGACTGGCCAGGCCAATGAAGTAGCGCTTATCGGCGGTGCCGACCTGGGTGTTGAAACGCGCCAGCCGCAACGCCGCGCCAGCTACATAGATGAAAGCCACCATCCAGCCGACCTTGCCCATGTCGCCCAGCGCCCAACCAAATGCCAGCAAGGCAGGTGCAACACCGAAGGCAACCATGTCCGACAGCGAGTCGTACTCGGCACCGAAGGCACTCTGGGTATTGGTCATGCGCGCGACACGGCCATCGAGACCGTCGAGCACCATGGCGACGAAAATCGCGATGGCTGCGAAAGCAAAATACTTGCTCGCGCCAATCGAATCACCCGCACTCAGGGCGCTCTGTGCGCTCATGGAGTTAATGATGGAGTAAAACCCTGCGAACAGATTCGCAGTGGTGAACAGATTCGGCAGAAGATAGATACCACGATGCCGGACTTTACGGCCTTCAGCGTCATGCCCTTCTTCAACATGCTCATCGATGGGCAGCAGGCTTTCGGCGTCAGAAGCCTGGTTTGGCTCTTCGGGACGTTCGCTCATGGACAATACCTTGCAACGGGGTGGAAAGTTTCGACAGATGTCTGCGGCAACGGTTCGCACCGCAAACGATGCAGCTTTATACCAGAACCGGCCCGCCAAACGAAAAAACGCGGCCTGGGCCGCGTTTTTCGTACAAGGGCGTGACTTAGTTTTTGGCTTTGTCGACGATCTTGTTGGCACCGATCCACGGCATCATGGAGCGCAGTTGCTCACCGATGATTTCGATACCGTGAGCGGCGTTGTTGCGACGCTTGGCGGTCATCGAAGGATAGCCGGTAGCCCCTTCACTGATGAACATCTTGGCGTATTCGCCGTCCTGAATACGTTTCAGGGCGTTGCGCATGGCCTGACGGGATTCGGCGTTGATCACTTCCGGGCCGGTCACGTACTCGCCGTATTCGGCGTTGTTGGAGATCGAGTAGTTCATGTTGGCGATACCGCCTTCGTACATGAGGTCAACGATCAGCTTCAGTTCGTGCAGGCATTCGAAGTAGGCCATCTCTGGCGCATAGCCAGCTTCAACCAGCGTTTCGAAACCAGCTTTAACCAGTTCAACGGTACCGCCGCACAGAACGGCTTGTTCGCCGAACAGGTCGGTTTCAGTCTCGTCCTTGAAGGTGGTTTCGATGATGCCGGTACGACCACCGCCAACACCGGCAGCGTAGGACAGAGCAACGTTCTTGGCGTTGCCCGACGCGTCCTGGTAGATCGCGATCAGGTCAGGGATACCGCCGCCCTTCACGAACTCGGAACGTACGGTGTGGCCTGGAGCTTTCGGCGCGATCATGATCACGTCGAGGTCAGCGCGCGGCACTACCTGGTTGTAGTGGATCGCGAAGCCGTGGGAGAAGGCCAGGGTGGCGCCTTTCTTGATGTTCGGCTCGATTTCGTTCTTGTACAGCGAGGACTGGAACTCGTCCGGGGTCAGGATCATGACCAAGTCGGCCGCTGCAACAGCGGAAGCAACGTCGGTCACTTTCAGGCCGTGAGCTTCGGCTTTGGCAACGGTGGCCGAACCTTTACGCAGACCAACGGTAACGTCAACGCCAGAGTCTTTCAGGTTGCACGCTTGGGCGTGGCCCTGGGAACCGTAACCGATGATGGCAACTTTCTTGCCCTGGATGATCGACAGGTCGCAGTCTTTATCGTAGAAAACTTTCATGAATTTCCCCTATATATCCAGGCCGTTCAGGCCATTCGCTAATTTGGTTTAGATGCTGAGTACTTTGTCGCCGCGCGCAATCCCGGTGACGCCACTGCGTACAGTTTCCAGGATCGAGGCGGTGCCGATGGACTGAATGAAGCTGTCGAGCTTGTCGCTGGTACCGGTCAATTGAACGGTATACACGCTGGCGCTGACATCGACGATCTGCCCACGGTAAATATCGGTGGTGCGCTTGATCTCGGCGCGTTGGGCGCCGGTGGCTTTGACCTTGACCAGCATCAGTTCGCGCTCGATGTGAGCACTCTCCGACAGGTCGACCAGTTTTACCACTTCGATCAGCTTGTTCAGGTTTTTGGTGATCTGCTCGATGATCTCATCATGGCCGACAGTGGTCAGCGTCAGACGCGACAGGGTCGGGTCTTCGGTTGGCGCCACAGTCAGGCTTTCGATGTTGTAGTTGCGCTGCGAGAACAGGCCGACTACGCGAGACAAAGCGCCGGGTTCGTTTTCCAGAAGCAAGGAAATAATGTGCCGCATGATTAAGTACGCTCCGTCTTGCTCAGCCACATATCGCGCATGGAGCCGTCTTTGATCTGCATCGGGTAGACGTGCTCGTTGGCGTCGACCTTGATGTCAAGGAACACCAGGCGATCCTTCATCGCGAACGCTTCCTCCATCATCGGCTTCAAATCCTTCAAGTCGGTGATGCGCATGCCAACGTGACCATAGGCTTCAGCCAACTTGACGAAGTCCGGCAACGATTCCATGTAGGAATGCGAGTGACGCGCACCGTAGCTCATGTCCTGCCATTGGCGGACCATGCCGAGCACGCCGTTGTTGAGCAGAATGATCTTCAGTGGCAAGCCATGTTGCAGACAGGTCGACAACTCCTGAATGTTCATCTGAATGCTGCCCTCGCCGGTCACACAGGCGACTTCAGCATCCGGGAAATTCAGTTTCACGCCCATCGCAGCCGGCAAACCGAAGCCCATCGTGCCCAGGCCGCCGGAATTGATCCAGCGATTCGGCTTGTTGAAACGGTAGTACTGGGCCGCGTACATCTGATGTTGACCCACGTCGGAGGACACATAGGCATCGCCATGGGTCACTTCGCTCAGCGTCTCGATCACAGTCTGAGGCTTGATAATGCTGCCATCACCCTTGTTGTAAGGGAACATGTCGCGATCACCACGCCACTCTTCAATCTGCTTCCACCAGGTGGCTACAGCTTCCTTGTTCGGGGCCTCGCCGATTTCCTTGAAGGTAGCGACCATTTCGGTCAGTACGCTTTCCACCGGACCCACGATAGGAACGTCGGCCTTGATGGTCTTGGAGATCGAAGCCGGGTCGATGTCGACATGAATGATCTTGGCATTCGGGCAAAACTTCGACGCACCATTGATAACGCGATCGTCGAAGCGCGCGCCGACTGCAAGGATCACATCGGCATGGTGCATCGTCAGGTTGGCGGTGTAGCTGCCATGCATACCGAGCATGCCGACGAACTGGCGGTCGTTACCCGGATAGGCGCCAAGGCCCATCAAGGTATTGGTGACCGGTGCGTTCAGCAGTTGCGCCAACTCGGTCAACGGCGCGGAACCGTTGCCCATGATGACGCCGCCACCGGCATAGATGATTGGCCGCTTGGCCGCCAACAGCATTTCCACGGCTTTGCGGATCTGGCCCGAATGGCCACGCACTGCTGGGCTGTAGGAACGCAGCTTGGCTTTTTTCGGGAAGACGTATTCGAACTTCTCGGCCGGATTGGTCATGTCTTTCGGGATATCGACAACGACCGGGCCCGGACGACCGGATTGCGCCAGGTAGAAAGCCTTCTTCATGACTTCCGGGATTTCCGATGGGTGCTTGATCATGAAGCTGTGCTTCACGATCGGCCGGGAGATACCGATCATGTCGGTTTCCTGGAATGCATCCGTGCCGACCATGGTGCTCGGCACCTGGGCGGTCAGAATCACCATCGGGATTGAGTCCATGTACGCAGTGGCGATACCGGTAATGACGTTAGTCGCACCCGGTCCGGATGTCACCAGTACGACACCGGCCTTGCCAGTGGCGCGCGCATAACCGTCAGCCATGTGAGTGGCAGCCTGCTCATGACGGACAAGAATGTGCTGAACGGATGGTTCTTTGAACAGTGCATCGTAGATATGCAATGCGGCACCACCCGGGTACCCATAGATATACTTGACGCCCTCGTCACGCAAAAAGCGGACGATCATTTCACCGCCAGATAAAAGCTCCACGTTGTTCACCTCTAAAACGCCAGAATACCGCCCACATATAAGGGGACGGGTCTTAATAGGTTTACTTCCCAGCAGAGCATGAGCGACGGTGGTCGCCGACTACGTCAGCACTGACTGAGCAAGTATTGGGATCGTCCCAAGTGTTGCGGGCCTTTCCCACCCAGCGCGAGGTAACGCGTTGCGGGTGTAACAGGTCGGCGCGGATGTGCGCCTCATGATCTGCTGAGTGGGTCTGCTTCTGGCAGTCCCTCTACAGCGGACTTTGGATTCTTCTGTTTCGTCCCCTGCAAGTCAAGTCGTCTATGTGCTTTATTGAACTAAGCACATGAGAAAGCAAGAAAAAACCGTGAAACTGCATGAGTGTTAGCTTCAATTGCGCAACCCGAGACAAGGAATTGGACAATCCGCGACGGAGAGAGGAAGTACAGGGAACGATGCGGCGACTGGATGACGTTCAACGGCAGGAGCCGCGCCAGCGAAACGCAGATACGAATAGCGAACAACCGCCAGTAGGCATGCAGGAACCGGGCATGCGCTCATCGCGAACAAGCCCGGTTGCTACAAGGGATCGAACTCAGCGAGAAGCTGTGATCAGCACATCAAACTCTTTGAGCAACATTTGCAACTGCCGATCTTTTCCCTGGACATTACGGCCAGCGAAGACCATTTCGGCCATCTCCTGAATCCCCGATGCACTGGGCAAAGGCAGATCCTGCTCCAGAATCATTTTCATGCGTGGCAAGAAGATCCATTGCAACCACTGCTCGAAATCCAGTGTATCGACCGAAAATGGCTCGACACTGGAAAGCGCCTCTGCGCTTGGCATGACGTCGTCCCACCAGCCCTGAATCCGCAGTTCACGTTCGATCAACAGCAACTGATCGGCAACTTTGTTAAAGCGCTCGTCCATCACGACGTTACCTTGGCCTTCTGACGGGCCAGCGCTGCGCCGGCAGAGTCACCCTGCTTCTCACGCGCCTGAGCGATCAGTTCCCAAAGGTTTGCCTGCAGTGCCGGGCGACCGTTGGCGAAGGTCAGGCCACGACGAGCGAATTGCTCGGCCTGCGGCGCATCACCTTGAGCCATGCGCACTTGCGCCAGGCGATATAGCACTTGTGGCTCACGGGGTGCGACACGCTGGGCGCGCTCGAGGCTCGACGAAGCACCATTGAGATCACCGCTGGACTGTTGTTGCTGCGCAGTCGTCAACAGCGCCAGAACCGGACCGTCCAGTTGCTCGTCGGCGGACAGACCACCGGCGCTGGCCGAAGGAATCCCGCTCGGCGCCGATGGCATGCTGTAGCTGCCTTGATTGATCGGCGCGGACTGAACCGGTGCGGTATCCATCGGGCCCGGTGTAATCGGGCCTGGCGTAATCGGCGTGGTGCTGATCGGCGTTGAAGTCGTTGCACCGCCACCTGGCACCATCACGACAACACCGGTATCACCTTGCGGAATTTCCTGCGGGCGGGTTTGCGCCGGGCGCTTCACCGTCGTCTGACGGAAACCGCCATTGTTCGAGATTCGCTCGCTGTTGGAGACGGCGGTACCGGCGTCTTCTACCGGAATCGAGCCACGTTGTACGGTGGAGCAACCGCTGAGCAAAGCCACGGCGGCAACCGCTGGAATCAACCACTTGTTCACTTGATACCCTCTTTGCTTAATTCATCCAGCCCTTGACCCAATCCATCACCGTTTCGCCGGAAGCGGGGCTTTCGCCACCGCATGCGGCGCCGGGAGGCGGTTCGCTGCCGCGAATATACGGCATCTGTACAGCGCCTGGGCAGTTGGCATCAGAGCCTTGTCCCGTGCGCGAATCGACCCAGGCCTGAACGATATTGTCCGGCTGCGGCATGTCCAATGGGAGTGGATCGGCCTTGCGCATGAAGCTGGTCCAGACCTGCAAGGCACCGGTAGCACCGGTGAATGGTGTCTTGCCATTGTCATCGCGCCCCAACCACACCACCGCGAGCAAGTCCTGGCTGAAACCGGCAAACCAACTGTCCCGCGAATCGTTACTGGTGCCGGTCTTGCCTGCAAGGGTCAAGGTTTTCGGTAACACGTTGTAGACCGAGCTGCCGGTGCCTTCACGCATGACACGCTGCATGGCGCTCTGGATCAGGTAAATGGAAGCCGGATCGAAACGCTGCTGAATCTGGAACGGGTAACGCTTGAGCGGTTCGCCTTCGGCGGTCAGAACACTGCGGATCCCGCGCATCGGCGTGTTGAAACCACCGTTGGCCAGGGTCTGATACATGGTTGCCACTTCGATCGGCGTCATGCCTCCCGCGCCCAGTAGCATGGACGGGAATGCCGGAAACTCGCGACTGACACCCAAGCGCCCCAGCGTCTTCAGAACATTGGGCACACCCACCGCCAGCCCCAGACGTGCGGTCGACAGGTTGTAGGAATGCGCCAACCCCTGATAAAGGAAAACCGTGCCATGAGACCGTCGATCGTAGTTCTGCGGTTTCCAGACCTGACCGTCCGCACCTTTGACCGAGAAGGATTCGTCCGACAGCCAACTGGTCAACGTGTACTGGCTCGGCTTCTCCAGCGCTGTCAGATAAACCGCCGGCTTGATCAACGAGCCGATCGGCCGCACAGCATCCAGAGCACGGTTGAACCCGGCGAAACTGGCCTGACGACTGCCAATCATGGCCTGGACCTCGCCGGTTTCCGGATTGGTGACGACCATGGCCGCCTCGACATCATCAGAACCTTTGCGCCCTGCCAGGCGTTTGAAGGTGTCATTGACCGAAGCTTCGGCTTTCATCTGCAGGATCGGATCGAAACTGGTGAAGATGCGCAGACCTTCTTCCGTCAAGTCTTCGTCACGATAGTCTTCACGCAGCTGACGCTTGACCAGGTCGAGGAAGCCGGGGAACGAGCTGTCCGCAAGGCTGCCACGCTTGGTCACGCCCAGCGGCATCTTCTTCGCGGCTTCGACCTGCTCGGCGGTGGCGACTCCCTGCTCCTGCAAGACATCGAGCACCAGATTGCGTCGCTCGAGCGCGCGCTCCGGGTACCGCCGCGGATTGTAGGACGAAGGCCCCTTGACCATGCCCACCAGCAATGCAACCTGATGCAGTTTGAGCTCGGACAATGGCTGGCTGAAGAAGAACTGGCTGGCCAGACCGAAACCATGCACCGCACGCTGGCCGTCCTGACCGATGAACACCTCGTTCAGATAAGCCTCGAGGATTTCACGCTTGTCGTAATGCAGCTCCAGCAGCAAAGCCATCATGGCCTCGGTGAGTTTTCGGCTCAGGCTGCGTTCGTTGGTCAGGTAGAAGTTTTTGACCAATTGTTGCGTCAGGGTACTGCCGCCCTGGCGCATCCGGCCTGACGAGCCGTTGACCCAGATTGCACGGGCAATCGACTTCGGCGACACACCAAAGTGGTGATAGAAGTCACGGTCCTCAACGGCCACCAGGGTGTCGAGCAAGTACGGCGGCACCTGATCGATCTTGATCAGAATCCGGTCTTCGAGGTTTTTCGGGTACAAGCCACCAATCAACAACGGCTCAAGGCGCACTACCGACAGCTTCGCACCGCTGGTCGCCGACAATTCAGCGACGTAGTCGCCGGAAAAACGTACACGTACCGGTTGCGCCTGCTCCATGCCTTCATAGAACTGGAAGCCACGGGTATTCAGATCAACGGTGTTGCCATTGACCGAGGCCGCACCGGGGCCATTGGCCACGCTTTCACGGCGATAACCCAAGGCGTCGAGTTCGGTGAGAAAGTCATCCCGGCTCAGCTTTTGTCCGACGAACAGCTCAAGTGGACGTGCGTATACCTTGGCCGGAATGGTCCAGCGCTTGCCGGAAAACTTCTCCTGCACAATGGCATCGAGGTAAACCGCGAAC
The DNA here is from genome assembly GCF_900105115.1 of Pseudomonas mohnii. NCBI lineage: Bacteria > Pseudomonadati > Pseudomonadota > Gammaproteobacteria > Pseudomonadales > Pseudomonadaceae > Pseudomonas > Pseudomonas mohnii. The sequence continues at coordinate 4,249,273 of NZ_FNRV01000001.1, read as the reverse complement.
CCGGCCAGCACCACCAGGCCGACCAGACTGAGTTTAAGGGCCCAGCCCAGCCAGGGGCGCAGGCCTCTGGAAGGTGGTTTTTTAGGGGTACGGGGAGATCGAGTACGAGTCATGGCGGCGGATTATACGCACTTTATTCATACTCAACAGGAGCCCTCCGAGATTGCGTTAGGCTGGCCAGCCGCCATAATGACGGCCTGTATTTTTCCAGACTCTGAAGGATCGCCAGTGAGCCAGTCCCTGATCGCCGCCCTGCAAAACCCGGCCCTCTATCCGCATCCTGTAGAGGGGTTCCAGCTTATCGAGACCCACATTTCCTGGGTTCTGCTTACCGGCCCTTATGCCTATAAGGTGAAGAAGCCGGTGAACTTCGGCTTCCTCGATTTCACCAGCCTTGAGGCCCGCAAGCATTTCTGTGGTGAAGAACTGCGCCTCAACCAGCGCCTGACTCAGGATCTTTACCTCGAAGTGTTGCCGATTACCGGCAGCGCCGAGGCCCCGCAACTGGGCGGCGATGGTCCGGTCGTCGAATACGCCCTGAAGATGCGCCAGTTCCCGCAGAGCCAGTTGCTCAGCACCCTGCAAGCCAATGGCGAACTGACGCCAGCGCACATCGATGCAATGGCTGAGCAAATTGCCCGCTTCCACCTCAGCGCGCCGAAAGTCCCTGCCGAACACGACGCAGGCACACCGGACAGCGTCATTGCGCCAGTACGACAAAACTTCGAACAAATTCGCCCATTCCTCAGCGACAAGGCCGACCTCCAGCAGTTGGAAGCTTTGCAAGCCTGGGCTGAAACCAGCTTCGAACGCCTCAAGCCGCTGTTTGCACAGCGCAAGGCTGAAGGGTTCATCCGTGAATGCCACGGCGACATCCACTTGGGCAACGCCACGGTGATCGACGGCAAGGTCGTGATCTTTGACTGCATCGAATTCAACGAGCCGTTCCGCTTCACGGACGTGTATGCCGACACCGGCTTCCTGGCGATGGACCTCGAGGACCGTGGCCTGAAAAGCCTGGCACGGCGCTTCATCAGCCAATACCTGGAGCTGACAGGCGATTACCAGGGCCTGGAACTGCTGAACTTCTATAAAGCCTACCGTGCACTGGTTCGCGCCAAGGTCGCCCTGTTCAGCATGCCGGCCGACGCCACTGCGGTACAGCGTGCCACCACGCTGCGCCAGTACCGTAACTACGCCAACCTGGCGGAAAGCTACAGCACCATTCCTTCGCGCTTCATGGCCATCACCCACGGCGTTTCCGCTGTCGGCAAAAGTCACGTGGCCATGCGCCTGGTGGAAGCACTGGGGGCGATTCGCTTGCGTTCGGACGTCGAACGCAAACGTCTGTTCGGCGAGCAGACCGTTCAGAATGACGTGCAGGCCGGTATTTATAGCGCTGATGCCAGCGCAGCGACCTACAGCCGCCTGCACGAAATTGCCCGCGTGATCCTGCACGCGGGCTTCCCGGTAGTGATCGATGCCACTTACCTCAAGCGTGCACAGCGCGAAAGCGCGGCGAAGGTCGCCGAGGCCACTGGCACTCCGTTTCTGATCCTCGACTGCAACGCTCCGCAGGCAGTGATCGAAAGTTGGCTGGCCCTGCGCCAGGCGGATAACAAGGACCCGTCTGACGCTACGCTGGCCGTGATCGAAGCCCAGCAAGCCAGTCGCGAAGCGCTGACGCCGGCAGAAATTCTCTGCAGCAAACGCGTCCAGACCAATGAAAGCGGAACCCTGGACACTGTGGTAGAGCAGATTCGTCAACGCTTGCCGGGCCTGTAGGAAAGTATTTGAGCCGTGAAGCCATCGCCGGCTTCACGGCTGTCAAATACTGGCACTATACTGGCGTCATAAAACCAACAGGTGATATGACATGAGCCATCCCAAACTTCTCGACACCCCGCTTTATGCCTTACTGCACAAAGATGACATCACGGGCTTCAACAAAGAGCGCCCCAAGGATGGACCTATCGACATGGTAGGCGGTGATTTCCGAGGGTTGGACCTGCGTGAGTTGAACGCCGACGGCGTCGACTTTACCGATGCATATTTCCGCTCCGCCGACTTGCGCGGCATCGACTTTCGCAACGCTTCGCTTGAAGGCGCAAGCCTGGCCCACGCGCAGATCTCCGGGACTTACTTTCCGGCAGAACTGAGTGCTGACGAGATTTTGATGTCTATGAATTTCGGCACACGCTTGCGTTATCGCACTCGCTGATCGCCCGTATAAATTGACAAGTCCAGCGCCCCCGCTTCGCGCTGGACTGTGGGTTTATTGACCGAAAATCCTGCCTGTTCCGCGTCTTTTCCCGACGAACTCACTCAAATGCCTGCCTTGCAGCTATCTGCCGCTTAGAAGCGTTTGCGTCGAAAACGACCAAACAATAACGCTTTTCCTGCTGATGGCTACACTCCTCAGAAGCTTGCCCACGCACCATTCGGCCATCGCAAGGAGGCTTGATGAATGATGAATTGCAACACCTGAAGAATCTTGGCAAGACGTCGGCGCAGTGGCTGCATGCCGTGGGCATCCACAGCGCCTCGGACTTGCGTCGCCTGGGGGCGGTGGACGCTTATCGGGCCGTGCGTACGCGGGGGTTCCGGGCGTCGAAGGTGTTGTTATATGCAATCGAAGGCGCCCTGATGGACGTGCATTGGAACGACATTCCCGCCGAACGCAAGGAAGCCCTGAACAAACAGTTGGAAGCTATCTCGTCACGCCACAAAAACTGAACGAGCCCGCTCGCCATGTACCTACTCGGGGAACAACCGGCCTACGCCGACGCACTGATCAATCGACTGCAAAACATTCCTGCTCGGCTACTTGAAGGCTTGGCTCCTTGCGGTCCTTCCCTGGAATTTTCCGCTGTCGAAGACCTTGGCGCCGCCTTACCCAGCGATCAGTTGTTCATGCTGGAGAACGGGCTGCTGCATGGATGCATCAACCATCGCGCCCTGTTCTATCTTCACGAGGGGGATCTCATCGGCCTGCGTCAGGATATGCAATTGCCGCGCTGTCGTTTGCGCAGTGATAACCCGCTGGTGCTGACGCCCTACTTGCGATCCGCGGTGTTCCAGCACATCTATGCCGATCCCCGGCGCTCGGAATTGTTCTTGCAATACATGGCAGGGCAGACCGCTTTGCTGTCCGACGCAGTCGCACGCCTGAAACAGCCGGAGTTTCGCAGCACTCATGGTTTCCAGCGTGTCGCCAGTGGCGAAGCATTGATCCGGCAAGGCGACGAGGCGGACCACGTCCTCGTGATCATTGAGGGGCATGCCGAAGCGTTTGTCGACGGACTGAAAGTCGGCGATGTGCCCAAGGAAGAAATTTTCGGTGCCATGGCGGTATTCACCGGTGAGAGGCGCAACGCCAGCGTTGTCACCAGTGAGCCGAGCACCATCATGCGTATTCCCAAGGATCAGTTCATGAGCCTGGCCCAGAGCAATCCAAAAATCGCCAGCAGCCTGATCAACAGCATGGCCCGACGAATCGACCTGCTTAACAAGCAGGTCGCACAGTTGAGCGCACTGAAAACGCCACATTAAGGCTGAACGTTTACCGGGATTTACAGCAGGCAATCGACAGGATTCAAACAAATGAGAAATGACCGGTTGACTTGATAATGATAATCGATATTATTAACGCAACTGGTCGCGAGACTGGTCGATATTCTGGACAGCCCTTGGTTCGGACTCTCAGATTATCTCCTCATCAGGCTAATCACGGTTATTTGACCCGGCTCATGCCGGGTCTTTTTTTGCCTGGGAGAAAGCAGGAGCTACCCAGTATCCTAGGCAGCAGGCCACTGCATCAGGCATAGACATGCGCCACTTGATCAGTTGTTTGCATTTTTGAACGTCGGCTCGGGTCTATCTGAACATGAGCGACAAAACCTGAGGATGGACATGAAATTTCTTTGTGCCAGTACCGAGCTGGCCGATGCCTCCAGCCGCGGGTTCGAAATCGATGGCCAGAAGCTCTTCGCCGTACGCCGGGCCGGCCAGGTATACGTCTATGTCAATCGCTGCCCGCACCGCGGCGTCGGGCTGGAATGGACCCCGGACCAGTTTCTCGACCCCAGCAACAGCTTGATCCAGTGTGCCACTCATGGCGCCCTGTTTCTGATCGAGAACGGCGAATGCGTGGCCGGGCCTTGTGCGGGACAATCGCTGAAGCGCATCGATTGCCGCGAGGACGCACAAGGCCTCTGGATCAGCCTTTAATCACCGAGCAACACCTCCAGGCGCCGATCGACCCTCATTTCCTCGTGAGTCAATCGCACACCGTACGCCAGCACCTCGACCCCGCACGCCACGGCCTCACGCAGCGCCGCGGCGTAGGCAGAATCGATTTCTTCAGCCGGACGTACAGCATCGATACCGGTCAAGTTCACGCAGTACAACTGCACAGCCCGAACTCCGTCTCGGGCCAAATGCGCCAATTCACGCAAATGCTTGGCCCCTCGCTGCGTCACTGCATCGGGAAACGCGGCTACCGATGAGCCCTCGAAACCCAGCGTGACACTTTTGACTTCCACAAAGGCCGGCCCACCCGGGTAATCAAGACGAAAGTCGATCCGGCTGTTTTCCTGGCCGTAGGCAACCTCGCGCTTAAGACTAGTGAAGCCGTCCAGCTCAGCGATGACTCCGCCGCGAAGCGCCTCCTCCACCAGTCCGTTGGCCCGCGCGGTATTCACGCAAAACAGCCGTCCGTGAGGGGTTTCGCCCACTTCCCATGTTCCCGGCAACTTGCGCTTGGGATCATTGGAGCGGCTGAACCAGACCTGCCCGCCTTCGACCTGACAATTGAGCATCGAACCCGTGTTCGGACAATGAATGGTCAACAACTCGCCGCTAACGGTTTCGATATCGGCGAGAAAACGCTTGTAACGACGAATCAGTCGACCTTCTTCGAGTGGCGGATGGAAACGCATCAGCCTTGCCAGCTCCGCAAACCGCGAGCAATCCGTTGGACCGCCTCGTGCAAACGCTCAAGATTTTGTGTGTAGGCGAATCGCACATGATGCCCGGCTTGGTAACGACCGAAATCCAGCCCCGGAGTAAACGCAACATGTTCGGTTTCGAGGAAGTGGCGACAGAACGCGAAGGCATCACCGCCGAACTTGCTGATATCGGCATACAAATAGAACGCCCCTTCCGGCTCAACGGCAATCCCGAAGCCGAGTTCCCGCAGGGCGGGAAGCAGGAAATCCCGACGACGACCAAACTCGGCGCGGCGCTCTTCCAGAATCTCAATGGTTGCAGGCTCGAAGCATGCCAGCGCAGCGTGCTGCGCCATGCTCGGAGCACTGATGTAGAGGTTCTGGGCGAGTTTTTCCAGCTCACCGACGGCGGCATCCGGCGCGACCAGCCAGCCGAGACGCCAACCGGTCATTCCGAAATATTTCGAAAAACTATTAAGGACAAAGGCACTGTCATCGACTTCCAGCACACTGGCCGCATCGGTGCCATAGGTCAGGCCGTGATAGATCTCGTCCACCACCAGATGACCGTGACGCTCCTTGATCGAGGTCGACAGCGCGGCCAACTCGTCGCGGGTCAAAATAGTCCCGGTCGGGTTGGCCGGTGACGCTACCAGCGCGCCGACACTGTCATGATCCCAATGCCGCTCGACCAGACCCGGGGTCAGTTGATAACGCACCTCAGGGCCGACTGGAACAAGCTGCGCGGCGCCTTCCACCAAGCGCAGGAAATGCCGGTTGCACGGGTAACCCGGGTCCGCCAGCAGCCAATGCTTGCCCGGGTCGACCAGCAACGCACTGGCCAGCAACAACGCACCAGAGCCGCCGGGCGTGATGAGGATCCGCCGCGGGTCGATGTTCAGGCCATAACGCTGCTGATAGAAGCCCGAAATGGCCTCACGCAATTCGGGAATGCCGCGTGCGGCGGTGTAACGGGTCTTCCCCGCTGTCAGCGCTGCCTGGCCGGCGCGAATGATCGGCTCGGCGGTGGTGAAGTCCGGCTCACCGATTTCCAGGTGAATCACATCATGACCGGCCGCTTGCAATTCATTGGCACGCGCCAGCAACGCCATGACATGGAAAGGTTCGATCGCACGACTGCGGGCACTGTAGGACTGAGCCATTGGCCTTCCTTCAACGGGGAAAAGAACCGATTCTACCCAAGCACAGGAACGAGCGAGAACCTAAAGCGGTCACACGCCATACAACCAGGCCAAAAACAACTCATACGAGCCCCTAGGGTTTGACTAAAATCATTACTTGAGCAGCGCTCCAGAACCACCAGACCGCGCTTTGCCGGCGTTTGCAAGCCCCACGGGCCGCAGGCTCGACATCCGGGAGTAGCGCGGTCTGATTTGATCTGGTAAGTTCGCCCGCTTGCAGCCGCAGGGCCGGCAGGTGTCGGTGATGGAGCAATCCTGCGCAGATGGATTACAAGAGTAGAGGCGGTCTATTTCATGTCCACCCAAGCAAAGCAACAAGCGAATCAGGCGATCAGCGGCTTCGAGCCCTATGTTCAGAAAGCTGGCGAAGAGTACATGGGCGAGCCCATGCGCAAGCACTTCATCAAGGTTCTGAACCAGTGGAAAAAAGAGCTGATGGAAGGTGTCGACAAGACTGTGGACCACATGAAGGACGAAGCGGCCAACTTCCCTGACCCGGCAGACCGTGCCAGCCAGGAAGAAGAGTTCGCTCTCGAGCTTCGAGCCCGCGATCGTGAGCGCAAGTTGATCAAGAAGATCGACAAGACGCTGCAACTGATCGAAGACGAAGAGTACGGCTGGTGTGAATCCTGCGGCATCGAGATCGGCGTCAAGCGCCTTGAGGCACGCCCTACCGCTGACTTGTGCATCGACTGCAAGACACTGGCGGAAATCAAGGAAAAGCAAGTCGGCAAGTAATTGCGACTTGAACGAAAAACGGAGCGTGCGAACGCTCCGTTTTTGTTTCTGTACAGGAGCGAGCTTGCTCGCAATGGACGACAACGATAACGCGCGCCGCTTGACGACTCGCGGTGTACAGACGTTTTTTCGCGAGCAAGCTCGCTCCTGCAGCTTGATATGCGCCTCTCCCGACCAAATAACATCGCCCATATGACCGTCATCACCTCCCCCACCTACATCGGGCGCTTTGCCCCCACGCCCAGTGGCCACTTGCATTTCGGTTCGCTGGTCGCGGCGCTGGCCTCGTATCTCGATGCGCGCTCGGTCGGCGGCCGCTGGCTGATGCGCATGGAAGATCTCGACCCTCCCCGTGAAGAACCCGGCGCTCAGGCGGCGATTCTCAAGGCTCTGGAGAGTTACGGGTTCGAGTGGGATGGCGAGATGGTCCGCCAGAGCGACCGCCACGATGCCTACGCCGAAGTACTCAATCGCCTGTTCAGTCAGGGCCTGGCCTACGCTTGCACCTGCTCGCGCAAACAATTGGAGCACTACCACGGCATCTATCCGGGGCTGTGCCGCAATGCCGGGCACGGCACCGAAGATGCGGCGATTCGGATTCGCGTACCTGAACTGGACTACCACTTCATCGACCGGGTGCAGGGAGAATTCCACCAGCACCTGGGCCGGGACGTCGGTGATTTTGTGATCCGTCGCCGCGACGGGCTATACGCTTATCAACTGGCCGTGGTGCTGGACGATGCCTGGCAAGGCATCACTGACATCGTGCGTGGCGCCGACCTGCTCGACTCTACCCCGCGCCAGCTCTATCTGCAGGAGTTGCTCGGCCTGCGGCAACCGCGTTACCTGCACATCCCGCTGATCACCCAGCCCGATGGCAACAAACTGGGCAAATCCTATCGCTCGCCACCGCTCACCGCAGACCAGGCCACGCCGTTGCTGCTGCGTGCCTTGCGCGCACTCGGGCAGAACCCCGGCAACGAACTGGCTTACGCCACGCCACGGGAAGTGCTGAACTGGGGCATCGCCCACTGGGATGCCATGTTGATCCCGCGCACACTGAGCCTGCCCGAGGCACAGCTACAGTGATCTTGCTTGCAGTGGCGCACCCATCCGTTACCATCGCCGCACGTTTTCGGGCACGCGCATAAAAAAGAGAGGCCGGGATGTACATCTATCGCTTGGTCCTGCTCCTGGTAGTGGGGATTTACCTGTTTTCCCCGGCCATCATGGATTGGTGGATCGACGCCACTGGCGCCTGGTACCGGCCTTATTTGCTCTGGCTGATCCTGATCGTCGTGACCTTCATCCTGCAGAGCCAAAAAGATGCCGATGAGCTTTAGCCTGACCCAGATGATCCTGATCAGTGCCGCATACCTGGCGGTGCTGTTTGGCGTAGCCTGGATCAGCGAACGGGGCATGATCCCGCGGGCGATCATTCGCCACCCGCTCACCTACACCCTGTCGCTGGGCGTCTATGCCAGCGCCTGGGCGTTTTACGGCACCGTGGGCCTGGCCTATCAGTACGGATACGGATTCCTGTCCAGCTACCTCGGTGTGTCCGGGGCATTCCTGCTGGCGCCGGTGTTGCTGTATCCGATCCTGAAAATCACTCGCACCTATCAGCTGTCGTCCCTCGCGGACCTGTTCGCGTTTCGCTTCCGCAGCACCTGGGCCGGCGCGCTGACCACGATTTTCATGCTGATCGGCGTGCTGCCATTGCTGGCGCTGCAGATTCAGGCGGTAGCCGACTCCATCGGGATCCTCACTCGCGAACCGGTGCAACATCGCGTGGCCCTGAGTTTCTGCGCCCTGATCACCCTGTTCACGATTTTCTTCGGCTCCCGGCACATTGCCACTCGCGAGAAGCATGAAGGCCTGGTGTTCGCGATTGCCTTCGAATCGGTGATCAAGCTGATCGCCATCGGCGGCGTTGGTCTGTATGCGCTTTATGGCGTATTCGACGGTCCGCAACAGCTCGAACTGTGGCTGCTGCAAAACCAGACCGCCCTCGCCGCCTTGCATACACCGCTGCAGGAAGGCCCGTGGCGCACGCTGCTGCTGGTGTTCTTCGCTTCGGCGATCGTGATGCCGCACATGTACCACATGACCTTCACCGAAAACCTCAACCCGCGCTCGCTGGTCAGCGCAAGCTGGGGCCTGCCGCTGTTCCTGTTGCTGATGAGCCTGGCAGTTCCGCTGATTCTCTGGGCCGGCCTGAAACTTGGCGCCACCACCAACCCGGAATACTTCACGCTGGGTATCGGCATCGCCGCCAACAGCAAGGCCCTGGCGCTGCTGGCCTATATCGGCGGATTGTCCGCCGCCAGCGGCCTGATCATCGTTACCACCCTGGCGCTGTCGGGGATGGCCCTGAACCATCTGGTATTGCCGCTGTACCAGCCTCCGGCCGAAGGCAACATCTACCGCTGGCTGAAATGGACGCGCCGGGCGCTGATCGTCGCGATCATCATGGCTGGCTATGGCTTCTACCTGCTGCTGGGCGCCGAACAAGACCTGGCCAACCTCGGCATCGTCGCCTTTGTGGCCACCTTGCAGTTCCTGCCGGGCGTACTGTCGGTCCTGTACTGGCCGACGGCCAACCGCCGAGGTTTCATCGCCGGGTTGCTGGCGGGGATTCTGGTATGGCTGGTGACCATGCTGCTGCCGCTGGTCGGCAACCTGCAGGGCTTCTACATTCCGCTGCTGAACATGATCTATGTGCTGGACGATACGAGCTGGCACATGGCCGCAATCGCCTCGCTGGCGGCCAACGTACTGATGTTCACCCTGATCTCGCTGTTCACCAACGCCAGCACCGAAGAGGCCAGCGCCGCCGAAGCCTGCGCCGTAGACAACGTGCGTCGCCCACAGCGCCGTGAACTGCACGCCGCCTCCCCCCAGGAATTCGCCACGCAACTGGCCAAGCCCTTGGGCGCCAAGGCCGCGCAGAAAGAGGTCGAGCAAGCCCTGCGTGACCTCTACCTGCCATTCGACGAGCGTCGGCCTTACGCCTTGCGCCGCTTGCGCGACCGGATCGAAGCCAACCTCTCGGGCCTGATGGGACCGAGCGTGGCCCAGGACATGGTCGAGACGTTCTTGCCTTATAAGGCGGGCGGTGAAAACTACGTCACCGAAGACATCCACTTCATCGAAAGCCGCCTCGAGGACTACCACTCTCGCCTGACCGGCCTGGCCGCCGAGCTCGATGCGCTGCGCCGCTATCACCGACAGACCCTGCAGGAATTGCCGATGGGCGTCTGCTCCCTGGCCAAGGACCAGGAAATCCTCATGTGGAACAAAGCCATGGAGGAGTTGACCGGGATCGCCGCGCAACGCGTGGTTGGTTCGCGCTTGAGCACCATTGCGGCCCCGTGGAAAGAACTGCTGCAGGGCTTCATCAACGTACCGGACGAACACTTGCACAAGCAGCATCTGGCCCTCGACGGTCAAACCCGCTGGCTGAACCTGCACAAGGCGGCGATCGACGAACCGCTTGCACCGGGTAACAGTGGCCTGGTGTTACTGGTGGAAGACCTGACCGAAACCCAGATGCTCGAAGACAAACTGGTGCACTCGGAGCGCTTGGCCAGCATCGGTCGCCTCGCGGCTGGCGTGGCCCATGAAATCGGCAACCCGATCACCGGGATCGCCTGCCTGGCGCAGAACCTGCGCGAAGAGCGCGAAGAAGATGGCGAACTCAAGGAAATCAGTGGTCAGATCCTCGAGCAGACCAAACGCGTATCGCGCATTGTCCAGTCGCTGATGAGCTTCGCCCATGCCGGCAGCCATCAGCACAGCGACGAGCCCGTCTGCCTGGCCGAAGTCGCCCAGGACGCCATCGGCCTGCTGGCATTGAACCGACGCAATTTCGAAGTGCAGTTCTACAACCTGTGCGATCCGGACCACTGGGTCGAAGGCGACCCGCAGCGTCTGGCACAGGTGTTGATCAATCTGCTCTCAAACGCCCGCGACGCCTCGCCTCCCGGCAGCGCGGTGCGCGTCAAAAGCGAAGCCGGCGAGCACACGGTCGACCTGATCGTGGAAGACGAAGGCAGCGGAATACCTTCGAGCATCATGGACCGATTGTTCGAACCCTTCTTCACCACCAAGGACCCGGGTGAAGGTACCGGCCTGGGCCTTGCACTGGTCTATTCCATCGTTGAAGAGCATTATGGACAAATCACCATCGACAGCCCGGCTGATGTTCAGAGCCAACGCGGCACCCGTATCCGGGTGACATTACCGCGTCATGTCGAAGCGACGTCCGCTGTGAACTGAGACCGTCGAGAGTATCGAATCAATGCCGCACATTTTGATCGTCGAAGACGAAACGATTATCCGCTCCGCCTTGCGCCGCCTGCTGGAACGCAACCAGTATCAGGTCAGCGAAGCCGGTTCAGTGCAGGAAGCACAAGAACGCTTCACCATTCCCACGTTCGACCTGATCGTCAGTGACCTGCGCTTGCCTGGCGCACCGGGCACCGAGTTGATCAAACTCGGCCAGGGCACTCCGGTGCTGATCATGACCAGCTACGCCAGCCTGCGCTCGGCGGTCGACTCGATGAAGATGGGCGCGGTGGACTACATCGCCAAGCCTTTCGATCACGACGAAATGCTCCAGGCCGTCGCACGCATCCTGCGTGACCGGCAATCGACGCCTGCCAGCGGTGAACCGGTTGCCGGCAAAGTCGCCAACGGCGCGGCAAAACCGGGTACCGACAACAGCAACGGCGAAATCGGCATCATCGGCTCCTGCCCGCCGATGCAGGACCTGTATGGCAAGATCCGCAAAGTGGCGCCGACCGATTCCAATGTCCTGATCCAGGGCGAGTCCGGCACCGGTAAAGAGCTGGTGGCGCGCGCCCTGCACAACCTGTCGAAACGCGCCAAGGCACCGATGATCTCGGTGAACTGCGCGGCCATTCCGGAAAGCCTGATCGAGTCCGAACTGTTCGGTCATGAAAAAGGTGCGTTTACCGGAGCGAGCGCCGGGCGTGCCGGCCTGGTGGAAGCGGCGGACGGCGGCACCCTGTTCCTCGATGAAATCGGCGAACTGCCACTTGAAGCACAGGCCCGCCTGCTGCGCGTACTGCAGGAAGGCGAAATTCGCCGGGTGGGCTCGGTACAGTCGCAGAAAGTCGATGTGCGCCTGATCGCCGCGACTCACCGCGACCTCAAGAGCCTGGCGAAAGTCGGCCAGTTCCGTGAAGACTTGTATTACCGCCTCCACGTGATCGCGCTGAAACTGCCGGCCCTGCGTGAGCGCGGTGCCGACGTCAACGAAATCGCCAATGCATTCCTGGCGCGGCAGAGCGCGCGGATCAACCGCACCGACCTGAAGTTTGCCCCGGATGCCGAGCAAGCCATTCGCCATTACTCATGGCCCGGTAACGTTCGAGAACTGGAAAACGCCGTCGAGCGCGCTGTCATCCTGAGCGAGAGCCCGGAAATATCCGCCGAGCTGCTGGGCATCGACATTGAGCTGAGTGATCTGGAAGACGACGAATTCATCGGCCTGGCACCGCAACAAGGCAACAGTGCCGCCAACAACAGCCACGAGCCGACCGAAGACCTGTCCCTGGAAGACTACTTCCAGCACTTCGTCCTTGAACATCAGGACCACATGACCGAAACCGAGCTGGCACGCAAACTCGGGGTAAGCCGCAAATGCCTGTGGGAACGCCGTCAGCGCCTGGGCATCCCACGGCGCAAGACCGGGGTTGCCAGCGAAAGCTGAACCCCACCTGTCTCATGTGCGGGTAACACATGATTTTGTGAAGAAACTGTTACCTCAGGTTTTTCACGTAACAGAAGCCGGGGCTTACGGTAACGAAGCCCCGGCTTTTTTTGGCCGTCAGCCACCCCACCAGTACAGGCAAGCCCTTGTTTTACTGGGGTTTGTAAAAGTTGGCACGCACCCTGCTATATGTTTGGTACAAGAACAATAACAAGCAATGCACAAGACAATAAAAATAAGACGAATCGACTCACGCACAATAAAAACAAGACGGCGAGAGGCGCAGCTAACTGATTCTTTTGGAGAGGCGTTGTATTTGGGGCTTGCCCCACGACCAGGCCGAGAACAACAAAAAACTGTCTTAAGACAGAGCCTGTACTGGTTGGATCGCAAGATCAACGCAACACAGCGACCAAAGCAATCCGTTTGCTCTTGGCTCCCGATTGGGAGGGTCATGAAGGAAAACTTCATGGCGAGGGCACTTAACAAAAACAAAAAGCCCGAAACCAATAATAAAAACAGAGCATGCAACTACTTCTTGGGGAGCTTCGGCTCCCCTTGTAGTTTCTGGCGAGTGGGCTTGCCCCCGCTGGGTTACGAGGCAATCCCAAGCGATTGAGCGTTTCCGACGTCATGCCACAGTGCCTACCAGACATCTCCCTCAAGCGCTTTCGCAGCTTCCTACACCATCCCCCGACTAAATGCTAGAATCCCCGCCCATCATGCGGTCATTCTTCGTTTTTGGCCGAACATTCCTTCAAACAGTGCATCCCATGCTGAAGAAGCTGTTCCAGTCATTCCGTACTCCCCTGCGTCGTACGCAACACATCCGCAGCACACCTGAAGTGCTTAACAGCGGCCAACACTCGCTGCAAAAGGCGCAATTCAGCCGTTATGCGGTGAATATCGTCGAACGCCTGCAGGGCGCCGGCTACCAGGCCTACCTGGTCGGCGGCTGTGTGCGCGACATGCTGCTAGGCATCACGCCGAAAGACTTCGATGTCGCCACCAGCGCCACCCCTGAACAGGTACGGGCCGAATTCCGCAATGCGCGGATCATCGGGCGTCGGTTCAAATTGGTGCACATCCACTTCGGCCGCGAAATCATCGAAGTCGCGACCTTCCGCGCCAATCACCCGCAAAACGACGAAGAGGAAGACAGCAATCAGTCTTCCCGCAACGAAAGCGGGCGCATCCTGCGCGACAACGTCTACGGCACCCTGGAAGAAGACGCGCAACGCCGCGACTTCACCATCAATGCCCTTTACTACGATCCGGTCAGCGAACGCATCCTCGACTACGCCAATGGCGTACACGACATTCGCAATCATCTGATCCGTCTGATCGGCGATCCGAAGCAACGCTACCAGGAAGACCCGGTCCGTATGCTGCGGGCCGTGCGTTTTGCAGCGAAGTTGAATTTCGGCATCGAGAAACACAGCGCCGTGCCCATCCGCGATCTGGCACCGATGCTGCGCGAAATTCCGTCAGCCCGCCTGTTCGAAGAAGTGCTCAAGCTGTTCCTCTCCGGCCATGCCGCGGACACCTTCGAGATGCTGGTCGACCTGCAATTGTTCGACCCCCTGTTCCCGGCCAGTGCCGAAGCGCTGGAATACAATCCGACCTACACCCACACATTGATCAGCGAAGCGCTGATCAATACTGACTTGCGCATCAAGCAGAACAAACCGGTGACGCCGGCGTTCCTGTTTGCCGCGCTGCTCTGGCCTGCGCTGCCAGCGCGTGTGTTGCGCCTGCAGGAACGTGGCATGCCGCCGATTCCGGCGATGCAGGAAGCGGCCCACGAGTTGATTGCCGAACAATGCCAGCGCATCGCCATTCCAAAACGCTTCACCATGCCGATCCGAGAGATCTGGGACATGCAGGAGCGTCTGCCCCGTCGCAGCGGTAAACGTGCCGACCTGCTGCTGGACAACCCACGATTCCGTGCCGGTTACGACTTCCTGCTGCTGCGCGAAAGCGCGGGCGAGCAGACTGATGGCCTGGGCGAATGGTGGACGGATTATCAGGATGCCAATGAAAGCGAGCGTCGCGACATGATCCGCGACCTCAGCGGCAAGGATGACGGCACCGGCGCACCGCGCAAGCGTCGCCGCAGTGGTGGCTCCAAGCGCAAGCGCGCCGCGGGCGCCTCGAGCAACACGGGCGAATAATCCATGGAACGCATCTACATCGGCATGGGCAGCAATCTGGCGGCCCCCGCCGAACAGTTGCGCAGTGCCGTCGCCGCACTGGCCCGGCTGCCGCGATCGGTACTGGTCGGTGTTTCCGGGTTTTATCAAAGCGACTCGCTGCTTCCTGGACAACCGCGCTACACCAACGCGGTCGCCGCCCTCGACAGTGCCCTGGCACCGCTGGAGCTGCTGGATGCGCTGCAAGCCATCGAGAACGAGCAAGGCCGCGAACGCCTTGAACGCTGGGGGCCACGCACCCTGGATCTCGATATCGTGCTGTTCGGTGATCGGTTGATCGATGAGCCTCGCCTGAAGGTGCCGCACTACCATATGCAGGAACGAGCCTTTGTCCTGTATCCGCTGGCGGAGTTGGCGCCAGCCGATCTGCGTTTGGCCGATGGTCGCTTCCTCAGCGAACTGCTCGCCGCATGCCCGTTCGTCGGCCTGGAACGCCTGCCCCCAAATTGACCCCAATACCCCTGTGGGAGCGAGCCCGTTCCTACATTGGTGCGGTGTCAGTCCTACAGAACTTGCTGAATCGCATCAGTAACCCCGGTAACACCCCAGACGTAACAAGGCGGTAACACACCCAATTGACTTCCCGAGTTCTCCTCACGACTATAGGCGTCCCGTTGCCGTCAACACGGCGTTGAAGGGCGCAATCCAGGCCTTACAAGCACGACAAAAGAACGTGCGCCTGTATTTAACGAAGAATCACGCGCGTTACTCGCAGTAGTTTCCACAGCGCCTGAATGAGGAACTTTTCATGCCAGCCATCACCCTGACCACGCTGCAAGGTCTCAAGCAAAAAGGTGAAAAAATCACCATGCTGACCTGCTATGACGCGACCTTCGCCCACGCCTGCAATCAGGCTGGCGTTGAAGTTTTGCTGGTGGGCGACTCCCTCGGCATGGTTTTGCAAGGTCACGACAGCACCCTGCCGGTCACGACCGCCGAAATGGCTTACCACGTGGCCGCGGTCAAACGCGGTAACACCGATGCGTTGATCCTCGCCGACCTGCCATTCATGGCCTATGCCACCACCGAACAGGCCATGACCAACAGCGCTCTGTTGATGCAGGCCGGCGCGCACATGATCAAGGTCGAAGGCGCGTTGTGGTTGGCGGATTCGATCCGTCTGCTCGCCGAACGCGGCATCCCGGTGTGCGCGCACATGGGCCTGACGCCACAATCGGTGAACATCCTCGGCGGCTACAAAGTCCAGGGTCGTAACGAAAACCAGGCGCGGCAGATGCGTGCCGATGCGATTTCGCTGGAACAGGCCGGCGCGGCAATGCTGCTGCTCGAGTGCGTTCCCAGCGAACTGGCCGAGGAAATCACCCAAGCGGTAAAGATTCCAGTGATCGGCATCGGCGCCGGCCATCGCACCGACGGTCAGGTACTGGTCCTGCACGACATGCTGGGCCTGTCCATGACCGGCCGCGTCCCCAAATTCGTGAAGAACTTCATGGCCGGCCAGGAGAGCATCCACGCAGCCTTGAGTGCCTACGTCACTGAAGTCAAAGCAGCAACTTTCCCCGGCATCGAACACGGATTCTCTGCATGAACACCGTAAAAACCGTACGCGAACTGCGAGCCGCCGTGGCTCGCGCCCGCAGCGAAGGCAAGCGCATCGCTTTCGTGCCGACCATGGGCAACCTGCACAGTGGTCATATCGCACTGGTGACCAAAGCCTCGCAACGAGCGGATTTCGTGGTCGCGAGCATTTTCGTCAACCCGTTGCAGTTCGGTGCCGGCGAAGACCTCGACAAGTACCCGCGCACCCTCGCCGCCGATCAGGAGAAACTGCTCCAGGCCGGCTGCCACTTGCTGTTCGCACCCACCGTTGAAGAGATGTACCCCGACGGCATGGCGGGCCAGACCCGCGTCAGCGTCCCACAACTGTCAGAAGGCCTGTGCGGCGCCAGCCGTCCGGGGCATTTCGAGGGCGTGGCGACAGTGGTCAGCAAGCTGTTCAACATGGTCCAGCCGGACCTGGCGATCTTCGGTCAGAAAGACTTCCAGCAACTGGCGGTGATTCGTGCGCTGGCCCATGACCTGAACATGCCGATCCAGATCATCGGCGAGCCGACCGTTCGTGCGGCCGACGGCCTGGCGCTGTCATCGCGCAACGGTTTCCTCAACGAAGACCAGCGGGCCGTTGCGCCGGTGGTGTATCGCACACTGAGCGAGATCGCCGAGTCGATCAAGCAGGGTGAACGCGATTATCCGACCCTGATCCGCGCACAACTGCAAAAGCTCGAAACGGCAGGCCTGCGTCCGGATTATCTGGAAATTCGCCATGCGTTGACCTTGCGTCCGGCAACGCCCGAGGACCGCGATCTGGTGATTCTGGTCGCGGCATTCCTGGGCACGACGCGGTTGATCGACAACCTGCACCTGAATCTCGACGCATAATTCCGAGCGCCTCCACTCCTGTGGGAGCGAGCTTGCTCGCGATAACGGACTGACATTCAACAGCTGTGTTGGCTGACAGTCAGGCATCGCGAGCAGGCCCCCTCCCACAGAGTTTCCGACTGCTCCGTCAATTGAATTCCAAGCTGTATTGTCGCCCCCAACGCCATCGGGCAAACTGCCCGCCGTTCGATTCCGACCCGGGAAACACTCATGCACGCCATCATGCTCAAAGCCAAGCTGCACCGCGCCGAAGTCACCCATGCCGTACTCGATTACGAAGGCTCCTGCGCCATCGACGGCGAATGGCTGGATTTGTCCGGCATTCGTGAGTACGAACAGATCCAGATTTACAACGTCGACAACGGCGAGCGCTTCACCACCTACGCCATCCGTGGCGAAGAAGGTTCGCGCATGATCTCGGTTAACGGTGCCGCCGCGCACAAGGCCAAGGTCGGCGATCGCGTGATCATCTGCGCTTACGCCCATTACAGCGAAGCCGAATTGCTCAATTTCAAGCCGCGCATGCTCTACATGGCACCGGGCAATGAACTGAGCCACACCAGCAACGCCGTTCCGGTTCAGGTCGCCTGATCGAACCCGCCATTCTCCACCCCGGACCCCTCTCTATTGTCCTCGCCTGCCGTACCGGTATAAAAAAGTACCGGTCGCAGGTCAGACAAAGCCAAGACAGATCAACCCGCGAGGTTTACTGTTACCGGTCTGCGCTATTTAATCGTGTGCACGCAGGCTGACCGGACTTCGTCCACAATGTGGCCGAGACATTCCGGGACTTTCAGTGTCATAAAAGCCGTTCAAGTAAAAAGGAAACCCGCAGCGATGGCGTACTACCGCACCCCTCATGACGTTACCGCTCTGCCTGCCTGGCAAGCGTTGAATGACCACCGCCAGGCCATGCAGGATTTCAGCATGCGCGAGGCCTTCAATGCCGACCCGCAGCGCTTTACCCAATTCACCCTCAGCAGCTGCGGCCTGTTTCTCGATTATTCGAAAAACCTGATCAACGCCGAGACCCGCAAGCTGCTGGTTGGCCTGGCCAACGAAGTCGACCTCAAGGGCGCGATCAAGTCGCTGTTCGACGGCGAAATCGTCAATGCCTCCGAAGGCCGCCCTGCCCTGCACACCGCCCTGCGTCGCCCGGTTGGCGACAAGCTGTCGGTCAACGGCGTCAACGTGATGCCGGAAGTGCACAAGGTGCTGAACCAGATCACTGACCTCGTCGGCCGCATCCACGACGGTCTGTGGCGCGGTTACACCGAAAAACCGATCACCGATGTGGTGAACATCGGCATCGGTGGCTCGTTCCTCGGCCCTGAACTGGTGTCAGAGGCACTGCTGGCCTACGCCCAGAAAGGCGTGCGTTGCCACTACCTTGCAAACATCGACGGCAGCGAGTTCCACGAACTGGCCATGAAATTGCGCGCCGAGACCACGCTGTTCATCGTCTCGTCGAAATCCTTCAACACCCTCGAAACCCTGAAAAACGCCCAGGCCGCCCGCGCCTGGTACCTGGCCCAGGGTGGTTCGGAAGCCGAGCTGCATCGTCACTTCATCGCGGTTTCAAGCAACAACGCTGCCGCCGTGGCCTTCGGTATCCGCGAAGAGAACATCTTCCCGATGTGGGACTGGGTGGGCGGGCGTTACTCGCTGTGGTCGGCCATTGGTCTGCCGATTGCCCTGGCCATCGGCATGTCGAACTTCAAGGAACTGCTGTCCGGTGCCTACACTATGGACCAGCACTTCCTGACCGCGCCGTTCGAACAGAACATGCCCGTGCTGCTGGCCTTGCTCGGCGTGTGGTATGGCAATTTCTGGGGTGCCCAGAGCCACGCGATCCTGCCGTACGACCACTACCTGCGCAACATCACCAAGCACTTGCAACAGCTGGACATGGAATCCAACGGCAAGAGCGTGCGCCAGGATGGCACCGCCGTTTCTACCGATACCGGGCCGGTGATCTGGGGCGGCGTGGGTTGCAACGGTCAGCACGCTTACCACCAGTTGCTGCACCAGGGCACCCAATTGATTCCGGCCGACTTCATTGTGCCGATCGTCAGCTTCAACCCGGTGGCCGACCACCACCAGTGGCTGTACGCCAACTGCCTGTCGCAAAGCCAGGCGCTGATGCTGGGCAAAACCCTCGCCGAGGCGCAAGCCGAGCTGCGTGACAAGGGCATGAGCGAAGCCGAAGTGCAACGACTCGCGCCACACAAAGTGATCCCGGGCAACCGTCCGAGCAACACCCTGGTGGTCGAGCGCATCAGCCCGCGCCGCCTCGGCGCACTGGTGGCGATGTACGAGCACAAGGTCTTTGTACAAAGCGTGATCTGGGGCATCAACGCCTTCGACCAGTGGGGCGTGGAGCTGGGCAAGGAGTTGGGCAAGGGCGTCTACAACCGTCTGGTTGGCAGCGAAGAAGCGCCGGCTGACGACGCGTCCACACAAGGCTTGATCAACTACTTCCGTGGTCGTCACCGCGGCTGATTTGACGCTATTCCTGCGTGTGGTACTAACCTTGTAGGAGCTGGCTTGCCAGCTTCTACGAGGGTCGCGCAGCTCCCCTCTTGTCGCAAAAACAAGAATGAGGAACCGTCATGTTCGATATCAGCACGTTTCCCAAGGCCGATGCCGTCCGCCGGGCTGCACAGTTGAGTCAGGACGAATACCATCGTCTTTACCGCGAATCCATTGAACACCCCAGTACCTTCTGGGCCGAACAGGCCAACCGTTTTCTCGACTGGAGCGCACCCTGGCAGACCGTCCAGCGCTATGACCTGAAAACCGGTGAGGCCAGTTGGTTTGCCGGCGGCCAGTTGAACGTCAGTTACAACTGCATCGACCGTCATCTGGAAAAGCGCGGCGATCAAACCGCGATTATCTGGGAAGGCGACGACCCCGCCGAATCCACACAGATCACCTACAAAAAATTGCATCACAACGTCTGTCGCCTGGCCAACGTGCTCAAAAGCCGTGGCGTAAAAAAAGGCGACCGGGTGTGCATCTACATGCCGATGATTCCCGAAGCGGCGTTCGCCATGCTCGCCTGTACCCGCATCGGCGCGGTGCACTCCGTCGTGTTCGGCGGTTTCTCCCCCGATTCATTGCGCGACCGGATTCTCGACGCCGACTGCCGCACCGTGATCACCGCCGATGAAGGCGTGCGCGGCGGCAAGTTCGTGCCACTCAAACAGAATGTCGACAAGGCGCTGCAAAGTTGCCCTGGCGTCAGCACAGTGATCGTGGTCGAGCGCACACAGAATCAGGTGAACTGGGTCGAAGGCCGGGATATCTGGTACCACCAGGCGTTGCGCGATGTCACGGACGACTGCCCACCCGAACCGATGGACGCCGAAGATCCACTGTTCATCCTCTACACCTCTGGCAGCACCGGCAAACCCAAGGGGGTGTTGCACACCACCGGTGGGTATCTGCTGCAAGCAGCGATGACCTTCAAATACGTGCTGGACTACCGCGATGGCGAAGTGTTCTGGTGCACCGCCGATGTCGGCTGGGTGACCGGACACAGCTACATCGTCTATGGCCCGCTGGCCAATGGCGCGACCACACTGATATTCGAAGGCGTGCCGAGCTACCCGAGCACTTCGCGCTTCTGGCAAGTGATCGATAAACACAAGGTCAACATCTTCTACACCGCCCCCACGGCCCTGCGCGCACTGATGCGTGAAGGCGCCGGGCCGTTGCAGGACACTTCGCGGGCAAGCCTCAGACTGCTGGGCAGCGTCGGTGAGCCGATCAACCCGGAAGCGTGGGAGTGGTACTTCCATGTGGTCGGCGAAGAGCGTTGCCCGATCGTCGACACCTGGTGGCAGACCGAAACCGGCGGCATCATGCTCAGCCCCTTGGTCAGCGCGCAACGGATCAAACCCGGCTGCGCCACCCAACCGATGTTCGGCGTGCAGCCGGTGCTGCTCGACGAGCACGGCAAGGAAATCAAAGGCGCCGGCAGCGGTGTCCTGGCCATAAAATCGAGTTGGCCAGCGCAGATCCGCAGCGTCTACCGCGACCCGCAACGAATGGTCGACACCTACTTCAAGCCCTACCCCGGCTATTACTTCACCGGTGACGGCGCACGCCGCGACGAAGATGGCGACTATTGGATTACCGGGCGAATTGACGACGTGATCAACGTTTCCGGGCATCGTATCGGCACCGCCGAGGTGGAAAGCGCGTTGGTGCTGCACGACAGCATTGCCGAGGCCGCGGTGGTCGGTTATCCCCATGACGTCAAGGGCCAAGGCATCTATGCCTTCGTCACCCCCATGGACGGCATTACGCCTGACGAAGAACTGAGAAAGGAATTACTGGCCCATGTCAGCAAGGAAATCGGCAGCTTCGCCAAGCCGGACCTGATTCAGTGGGCGCCAGCCTTGCCGAAAACCCGTTCGGGCAAGATCATGCGGCGTATCCTGCGCAAGATCGCCTGCAACGAACTGGACAGCCTGGGGGATACCTCGACCCTGGCCGACCCAAGCGTAGTGCAGGGCTTGATCGACAAACGCCTGAACCCATAACGAACCTTTGTAGGAGCAAGCTCGCTCCTACAGAAACTTACTGAGCCCCCATGGAATTCATCCGCAGCCGTATCGAAAGCCAAATCATGAGCCTGACCGGTCTGTCCCTGGGCAAGCTCGACCTGGAAAACCCCAAAGGCGATCCGGGCCTGTTCGGGCCTGACTCGGTGAGTTGGCAGGTTCACGGCGACTTCAGCAGCATGCTCATCGGCGGTATTAGCGCCCTGATGCTGCAAGCCTTGCATCCGCTGGCACTGGCCGGAGTGTGGGACCATTCGAATTTTCGCGAGGACATGCTCGGTCGCCTGCGCCGCACCGGACAGTTTATTTCCGGCACCACCTTCGGTTCGCGACAGGACGCTGACTGGCTGATCGAGAAGGTCCGCACCATTCATCTGCAAGTGACCGGCACGGCGCCCGATGGGCGCCCCTATGCCGCCAGCGACCCCGACCTGCTGACCTGGGTGCATGTGGCCGAAGTCAGCAACTTCCTCGCCGCGCACCTGCGCTATCGCAACCCGCACCTTTCTCCAGCCGATCAGGATAGCTACTACGCTGAAATCGCCCTGGTCGCCGAACGCCTGGGGGCCCGCGATGTGCCCCGTTCCCGGCGGGCCGTGGCCGAGTATCTGGAGCAAATCCGCCCGCAACTGTTGTGCGACGAACGCAGTCGCGAAGTCTTGCGGCTGCTCTTGAACGCCCCCTCTCCCAGCCGTTTGGCCAAGCCTTTCGGGGGGATGATGATGCAGGCCGGGATCGATCTGCTACCGGACTGGGCCAGTGACCTGCTCGGCGTCAGCCAGAGCCCGTTGCAACGCAAGCTGATCCGCGCCAGCGTCAATCGCAGCGCACCGATGCTGCGTTGGGCGGTGCGCAATGGCTCGGTGCAACGTGCCAAGCGACGGATGGGGTTATTGACCTGATGCTCAGAGCTGCAAGCCGCAAGCTGCAAGCTGCAAGCCGCAAACTTGAAGCTTGAAGCTTGAAGCTTCAACCTCAGTAACTGCTAAACTCCCGCGCCAAATTCTCTCCTGCAAGGCGCCCAGCATGTCTTCCTTGAATCAGGCGCTGCGCGCCGCCCTTGAACATCGCCAGGACCTGCTGGCCGAACTGCACCAGCAAGGCACCGACTGCTATCGCCTGTTCCATGGCAGCCAGGAAGGCGCCGGGGGCCTGACGATTGACCGCTACGGCCCGCAACTGTTGGTGCAAAGCTTCCACCAGTCGCTGGAACGCGAGGCGCTGCTGCAACTGCATGAAATCGTCAGCCAGCATCTGGGCCTCGACTTGCTGCTGGTCTACAACGACCGCTCCCGTGGCAACTCGCGTATCGATCGCGAAGACACCGTCTACCGCGCCGACGAAGCGGCCCTGCAAGATCTGGTCGGCCACGAGTGGGGGCTCAATTACCGGGTCCGCGGACGCCACGCCGGGCAAGACCCTTTGCTGTTCCTCGACTTGCGCAACACGCGCGGCTGGGTCAAGGACCACAGCAAAAACAAAAGTGTGCTGAACCTGTTCGCCTACACCTGTGGGGTCGGCCTCAGTGCCGCGGCCGGTGGCGCCAGCGAGGTGTGCAACCTGGACTTCGCCGAAGGCAATCTAGCAGTCGGTCGTGAAAATGGCCTGCTCAACCCGCAATTGCCGACCATGACGTTCATTCAGTCCGATTACTTCCCGGCCATCCGCCAATTGGCCGGCCTGCCGATCAGCCAGCGACGCGGGCAGAAACTGCCAAGCTATCAGCGCCTGGAACAGCGCCAATATGATCTGGTACTGCTCGATCCACCGGCCTGGGCCAAGAGTGCTTTCGGCACCGTCGACCTGCTGCGCGACTACCAGAGCCTGCTCAAACCCGCCCTGTTGACCACCGCCGACAATGGCGTGCTGATCTGCTGCAACAACCTGGCAAAAGTCAGCATGGACGACTGGCGTGAACAGGTTTTACGTTGTGCCGAGAAAGCCGGGCGGCCGGTGCGAGAGTGGACGGTGATGAAACCCGGGGCCGATTTCCCGTCGATGGATCAGCAACCGCCACTGAAAACCCTGATCCTGCAGCTTTGATCCGTGTCAGACAAATCTGAAAAATCCTGAGCAGGCTGTTTGCTTCGGAACCGGAATCGCGTGCCATACTCCAAGGCACTCCGATTCAGACAGATGAAGCCACACATGTACAAAGGATTGATTCGCGCCATTGGCGCCTTGTTGACTGCTCTGGCGCTCTACAGTCTGCTGGGGTTTCTGATTTTACCGGGCATCGCCCTGCGTATTGCCAACCAACAACTGGCCAACTACGCCACGATGCCCGCCACTCTCCAGCGGATCGAACTCAACCCGTTCAGCCTTGAAGTGACACTTTGGGGCTTGAGTATCGGCGAGCCCGGCAAGGAGCAGATCGGCTTCGAACGCCTGTACGCCAACCTGCAACTCGATAGCCTCTGGACCAAGACGCTGCATCTGTCCGATATCGAACTGGAAAAATCCAAGACCGAGATCCTCTTCGGCAAGGACGGCAAACTCAACCTGCTCGGGTTGTTCAAACTGCCACAGAGCGAACCGACGCCCGCCGATCCCGATGCAAAACCGTTCCCGCTACGCATAGACCGGATCAATCTGGCCGGTGGTGTCGTGCACTTCAAGGATGAGCGCCCCAGCGAACCCATCGAATTTATCTACGACAAACTCGATTTCGAGCTGAAAAACCTCAGTACCCGGCCCGAAGACAGTGCCGACATGACATTGGTCGCCATCGGCCCGGGCGGCGGGCAGGTCGACTGGACGGGTAACTTCAGCCTGATCCCGATTGCCTCCGAAGGTAAGCTGAAAATCACTGACGGCAAGATGAAATCCTTCTGGCCCTACGTGCGCGACGCAGTGCCCCTGGACCTGGAAAGCGGTGTGGTCAATATCAGCACCGACTACAAACTCAACCTGTCCAAGCAGACCGAGTTGCTGCTGAGCAATGTCGCGGTCAGCGTTGCGCCCTTCTCCATCAAGGCGCCGGATGGACGGCCACTGGTGAAGCTTGAGCGACTGGACATCAGCGATACCACCGTGGACCTGGCCAAACAGCAGGTGGTGGTCGGCAAGATCCGCAGCCGTAAACTGGAAACCTGGGCGGCACTGGAGGCTGATGGCCAACTCGATTGGCAGAAGCTGTTCGCCAGCCAGCCATCCAAACCCGCCGCCAAGGCCAAGGCCGAACCGGCCAGCACGCCGGCATCAGCCGATTCACCCAAGCCCGCCCCTGCTCCAGCGAGCAAACCGTGGCAGGTCCTGCTCAACGACGTGCAACTGCGTGACTATCAGGTGCATCTGGCCGACCGCAAGGCACAACCCGCCGTCGCGCTGGAATTGGGACCATTGAATCTCGACCTTCAGAAGTTCGACAGTCTCAATGGCTCGCCTTTTACGCTCAAACTCGATACTGGCGTAGGCAAACAAGGCAAGCTTTTGGCAGACGGGGAGGTCAATCTGGCCCCGATCAGCGCCAGACTCAATGTCCAGACCAAGGACATCGACCTGCGGGTCGCCCAGTCCTACATCACGCCATTCATACGCCTGGAACTGCGCAGCGGCATGCTCGGCAGCGATCTGGCGGTCAACCTGAAAAGCACCGAACCCTTGGCCTTCAGCGTAACCGGGCGCGCCCAGGTTGATCAGCTGCATACGCTCGACACCCTGAAAACCCGCGACTTTCTCAAATGGCAGCAGGTCATGGTCGAAGGCCTGAACTATCAACACGGTGATAGCCTCTCGATCGACAGAATCAACCTGATGCAGCCCTATGTGCGATTCATGATCAACGATGACCGCACCACCAACATCGATGATCTGCTGATCCCGCAACCGGCCGATTCCGGCGCCAGGACTGCTGCCGCCAAACCCGCCGCCAGCAAGGACAAGCCACTGGGTATTCATATCGGCGGGATTGCCATCAATGACGGTTCGGCCAATTTCGCCGACTTCAGCCTGACACCAAACTTTGCAACCGCCGTTCAACAACTCAACGGGCAAATCGGCACCATCGACAGCCGCCAGGCCAAACCCGCCAGTGTCGACGTCAAGGGCAAGGTCGACCGCTATGCACCGGTGACCATCAAGGGAGCGGTCAATCCGTTCGACCCGATGGCCAGCCTCGACATCGCCACCAGTTTCAAACGCGTGGAACTGACCACGCTGACGCCCTACTCCGGCAAGTTCGCCGGTTACCGTATCCGCAAGGGCCGACTCAATCTTGACCTGCATTACCTGATCACCAAAGGCCAGCTAAAAGCCGAGAACAAAGTGGTGGTCGAACAACTGCAACTGGGCGAAAAAGTCGACAGCCCCGACGCCGTGAGCCTGCCGCTGAAACTGGCGATTGCCTTGCTCAAGGACGTCGACGGCAAGATTTCTATCGAACTGCCGGTCACCGGCGACCTCAATAATCCGCAGTTCAGCGTCATGCCGATCGTCTGGCAGACCTTGCGCAACCTGATCGTGAAAGCGGCGGCGGCTCCCTTCAAACTGATTGGCGGGCTGGTCAGCGGCGGTGGCTCGGAAGACCTGGGTAGTGTGTCTTTTGCACCTGGCTCAAGCGACCTGGGCAAGGACGCTGAAGCGGCGTTGGTCAAATTATCCAACGCGCTCAAGGAGCGTCCGGCCCTGCGTCTGGAGATCGAAGGCACGGCGGCGCAAAGCAGCGACGGCCCATTGATCGCCGAACAACGCCTGGAACGGGAATACCAGTACAACTACTACAAAATGCTCCAGCGCCGCGGCGACAAAGTGCCCGCCCAGGCTTCGATGCTGGTGGTGCCGGACAACGAGAAGGGCCCGCTGCTGGAAGGGATCTACCGCACCCGCCTGAAGACCCAGCCACCCGCCGAATGGAAGGATCTGGGCAAGGAGGAACGCACGGCGAAGATGCGCGCCGACGTGATCAAGTTCTGGAGTACCAGCGACGTGCTATTGCGTCAGCTGGGGCAGGATCGCGCCAGCAGCATCAAGGATTATCTGGTCGACAAGGGTCAACTCGCCGATGACCGCGTGTACTTTATCGATGCCCAACTGGGCGAAGCGGAAAAGGACGGCAAGGTCGTTACACCACTGCATCTGGACGCCGAGTGAAGCAAAGACAACGCTAGAACCGATCTCCCGTTCGTTTGCGACGCCACAATAGAACAGGCCCCGACACGAGTGCCGGGGCCTGTAATGGCCACATCCGTATGGCCGTTCGCATGAACTCCTCAGAGGCGACAGGCGTATAGCTCGGCCCGCCTGCCGCGCCTTCTCCCAGTCCAGGCGAGAAGTCGTGCCTTATTCGGCTTTCAGGCCGTCAGCGGAGACCGCTTTGACGCCTTTGATTTTTTTGGTGATCGCCACGGCAGTGGCTTTCTGAGCGTCAGTCACCGCAACGGTGGATGACAGAGACACGACACCCTTATTGGTTTCAACTTTGATGTCGGTGCCAGGGATGCCTTTTTCGGTGAGCAGGTCACTTTTGACTTTGGTCGTAATCCAGGTATCGGAAGTAGCTTCCTCGGCTTTGGTCATCTCACCGGCCGCCAGCATCATGGGTGCCTGGGTGGCTTGAGTCTGTGCAAATGCAGCATTGGCCATGGTCAGGGTCAGCGCGGTAACAGTGGCGGCAGCGATAGCGAACTTCTTCATACGAGTAACTCCTGTTTTTCTGGAAAGTCTGCTGGATTTCTTTTCAGCAGGGTTACCAGAGAGAGTGCGAACGCTATGCCAACTTTGAAACAGACAATAAACTGATATAAATCAATCACTTATAAAATTTGCCATATTCCGGAATCATGCAAAATGCATGACTTTGAAAATCTCTACATGCAAGTTGCGGGTTTTGCCGCAGGCCTAAGGCCATGAATTAACGCGGTTTTTCTTCAAGCCTCATTTGCTGTGAAGCCGGACACAAAAATACCCCGCGAACGGCGGGGTATTGGCAATCAGCTCATGGATCAGACTTTCGGGGCAACGCCCGTGCAACCTTTGGGCGCGTAGTCCTGATCGACTGTGGTGGCGCACGTCCACCCCGTCAGCGTTCGCGACAAGGTGATGGTCTTATTCAGCACGGGGCCCGGTGCATTCACAAGGGTGCAGACAATAGTGCCAGCACCCTCCGCAGCGTTACCGGTCGCTGTCATTGTGCAGTTAGAGGTGACCGGTGTCCCGGTTACCTTAGCCAGATCCGGATCGTCGCCTTGATTGATGACGTCTTCGAACGGCACCTTCAAGGCCGAAATCTCAGCCAGCCCCGCCGTCACTTTGGCCCGCGCCTGGTATTTGGAGTACGCAGGAATGGCGAACGTCGCCAGAATCCCGATGATTGCGACCACTATCAGTAGCTCGATCAGGGTAAAGCCTCTTTGTTTGTGCATTGACAGCCTCCGTGCATGAGTCGAAATCTCATGATCTAAAGCTGTCGCAGCACAGCCCATGCCAGGCCCCGCGCGCCCTGTTGGCGGGGTGCGCGACCGCCACAACACCCTTTCCTACCCCCAGAATCCGCACTATCTGACAGTTTTTGTCACCTCCTCCTTGGCGGCTTGGTCCCGCCGTTTGACTAGGCTATGAGTCGTGTGTCCGGCACTCCGAGGCATGGCATCGCCTCCAACAGCCAGGCCAAACAATGGGCCCTGAGCGGCGCAGACTCCCCGCGGGGCCCAGCCAATGAGAGGTATCTGCGAGGAACACATCGGCATATCCACGATCTATGAGCCCGGGGGTGCCAACACTGCATCCCCAGCCTTGAAGAATTCAACCAGGTCACCAAGGACAGAACATGGCGGTCAAAGCAGCAAAAATCAGCGTATATGCCTGGGAAGGCACTGATCGCCAAGGCACCCGAATAACCGGCGAGCTGAGCGGACATAACCCGGCACTGATCAAGGCGCAATTACGCAAGCAAGGCATCACCCCCGGCAAGGTTCGCAAGAAAACCCCCTCGCTGCTCAACCTGGGCAACCACATCAAGGCCCGGGACATTGCCCTGTTCACCCGGCAAATGGCAACCATGATGAAAGCCGGGGTGCCGCTACTGCAGTCGTTCGACATCATCGGCGAAGGCTTCGATAACCCGGCCATGCGCACGTTGGTGGACGAGGTGAAACAGGACGTCGCGGCGGGCAACAGCTTTGCCGCGGCCCTGCGCAAAAAGCCCCGGTATTTCGATGAGCTGTACTGCAATCTGGTGGACGCCGGCGAACAGGCCGGGGCGCTGGATACGCTGCTGGAACGGGTGGCGACTTATAAGGAAAAGAGCGAAAGCCTCAAGGCCAAGATCAAGAAAGCCATGACCTACCCGCTGGTGGTGGTGTTCGTCGCGATCATCGTCACCGGGATTCTTCTGGTCAAAGTGGTGCCGCAATTCCAGTCGGTATTCCAGGGATTCGGAGCCGAGTTACCCGCTTTCACTGTGATGGTCATTGGCTTGTCGCGGTTCATGCAGGACACGTGGTGGATGATGCTCGGGGTGCTGATCGCAGGGTCGTTCGCCATGCGCCATGCCTTCAGGACGTCCCAGGCTTTTCGCGACCGAATGGACACCGGGTTGTTGAAACTGCCGCTGGTGGGCACCTTGATGTACAAATCCGCCGTGGCCCGTTTCGCCCGTACGCTGGCGACCACGTTCGCCGCCGGTGTGCCGCTGGTGGAAGCTCTTGAGTCAGTGGCGGGCGCGACCGGCAACATTGTGTTCAAGCGCGCAGTGCAGCGGATCAAGCAGGATGTTTCGACGGGTATGCAGCTGAATTTCGCCATGCGCACTTCGGGCATCTTTCCGAACATGGCCATCCAGATGACCGCCATTGGCGAGGAGTCCGGCGCGCTGGACGGCATGCTCGACAAGGTCGCGGGTTTCTACGAAGACGAAGTCGATAACATGGTCGATAATCTGACCAGCCTGATGGAACCGTTCATCATGGTGGTGCTGGGTGTTATCGTCGGTGGCCTGGTCGTCGCGATGTACCTGCCCATCTTCCAACTAGGCTCAGCGATCTGATATGCCCTTGAACGAAATTCTCACCCACTACCCGCTAGCCTTTGTCGTCATCACCGGGGTGATCGGCCTGCTGGTCGGCAGCTTTCTTAACGTGCTGATCTGGCGCCTGCCGAAAATGCTCGAGCGCGAGTGGCGCCTGCAGGCCCATGACATTCTCGGGCTGCCCGGCGAAACACCGCTGCCGACCTACAACCTGCTGCTGCCCCATTCCCAGTGCCCGAACTGCGGTCACCGGATTCGGGCCTGGGAAAATATTCCGCTGCTCAGCTTCCTGCTGCTGCGCGGACGCTGCTCGTCTTGCACGACACCGATCAGCAAACGATACCCATTGACCGAACTCGCCTGCGGCCTGTTGTCGGCGTTCATTGCCTGGCACTTCGGTTTCGGCTGGCCAGCCGGCATGACCCTGCTACTGACGTGGGGCCTGCTGGCCATGAGCCTGATCGACGTTGAACATCAATTATTGCCGGACGTGCTGGTGCTGCCGCTGATGTGGCTGGGGCTGATCGTCAACAGCCTCGGCCTGTTCGTGCCGTTGCAGGATGCATTGTGGGGCGCGATCACCGGCTATATGGCGCTGTGGTCGGTGTTTTGGTTGTTCAAACTGATCACCGGCAAGGAAGGCATGGGCCATGGCGATTTCAAATTGCTGGCGATGTTTGGCGCCTGGGGTGGCTGGCAAATATTACCGCTGACCATCCTCCTCTCCTCCCTGGCGGGTGCCGTGATTGGCTTGATTATCCTGCGCCTGCGCAAGGCAAAAACCTCGACCCCCATCCCCTTCGGGCCCTATCTGGCCATTGCTGGCTGGATTGCCTTGCTCTGGGGTGTTCAAATAACCGACTTCTATTGGCAGTTTGTCGGTTTGAAATGAATACCCCTGTGGAAAAACCCTGGATTCTCGGCCTCACCGGCGGCATCGGCAGCGGAAAAAGCGCGGCGGCCCAACATTTCATCGACCTCGGCGTACATGTGGTCGACGCCGATCATGCCGCCCGTTGGGTGGTCGAACCGGGGCGGCCGGCGCTGGCGAAGATCGTCGAACACTTCGGACCGGATGTGTTACTCGCCGACGGGCAACTGGACCGCGCCGCGCTGCGCAAACGGATCTTCGAGGTGCCGGAAGAACGTCGCTGGCTCGAAGCGTTGCTGCATCCGCTGATCGCCGAGGAAATCGCTCGACATCTGGCGCTGGCAAAATCGCCTTATGCGATTCTGGTTTCGCCGCTGCTGATCGAGTCCGGGCAGTACGCCATGACCCAACGGGTGCTGGTGATCGATGCCCCCGAACAGCTACAGATCGAACGCACGCTGCTGCGTGACCAGACTAGCGAACAGCAGGTCCAGGCGATCCTCAAGGCCCAATCCAGCCGCCAGGATCGCCTGAGACATGCCAACGACGTGGTGGTCAACGACCGCGACCTCGCCTGGCTGCACAGCGAGGTTGAACGCCTGCATCACTTTTACCTTACTTTGCGTGGAGGCCAGTCATGAGCCAAACCCCAACCGTCGAATGCCCGACTTGCGGAGCCCCTGTCGAATGGAGTCCCGAAAGCAAATTCCGCCCGTTCTGTTCGGACCGTTGCAAACTGATCGACCTGGGGGCCTGGGCGTCGGAAGAACACAAGATTCCCGTGGCTCCCGATGCCGAGGACGAGTTGTTCAGCGGCGACTTCGATCCGCGTCACTGATGCCCGTCGTCAGGGCCGCATGAAGCCGTAGTCCTGACCGTCGTCGAGGTTTTCCGCCAGGAAATGCAACTCGTCGGCCAGATCCTCCGCACTGCGTACGGCCTTGCTCTGCTGCACCACGGCACTGAGCAAGGCGCGCAGGCTCAACCCAGGATCAAATCCTTCCGCTTGCGCCGAATCCAGACTCTGGCGCAATTCCTGCCTTGCCCACTCATAAACACTCATGACGAAACTCCTGAAGGTTTTGCCGAGCATGGGATCACCAGCGCTTTCAGGGTTTGATGTGAATCAAGGCTTCGGATCGTCGTCCTTCCAGGGCGCCGAAAGGTAGCGCGTGCGGTTGAAGGTCTCCAGCCATTCCGGGCAGAACACCACCAGAGCACTGACCACCATGCCGTTGATAAAGGCCTCGGGAAAAATCAGCAACCACAGGTAACCGACAAAATCCTCCAGCCAGTACGGCATCTCAAAACGCTCGTCGAACCACAACAGCCAAAGCGCCAGCAGCAGACACAGCAACGCCGACAGTGCCGCGGCAAAAAATCCGGAAACGAAGATATACACAAAGGGATTTCGTGGCTGCGCGCGCTCCACCAGGATCGCGCAGCATTCGGTCACCAGCACCGGCAACAGAATCAACAACGCGCCGTTGACCCCGACCGCCATCAAATCCTGTCGCCCGAGCGACACCAGCCCCAACTGCGCCACCAGTCCGCCGATGATCGCCAGCGGCCAATCCAGCAACAGCGTTACCGCTGTCATGCCAATGAAGTGATAGGACACGCCGGTATCGAAATCCCGCCGCACCAACCACAACATGAACAGCGCGAACACCGTGCCGAACAGTAAATGCTGGCGACGGCTATCGGTGAACAGCTCAACCCACGGCGCACGCCAGATCGCCCAGAGCAATACCGGCACATAAATCAGCCAGCCGACTGTCAGACTCTGAGATGACAGCAGCTCGGCACCGATCATGGGCGAGACGTCTCCAGCGCCTCACGCAACTGCGCAGCCGTGGCGTACTCGTGCTGCGCCACCAACTGGCCGTCCTTGAGCTGTAACCACAGCACGCTATCCACAGCACCGGGATACTTCGGTGCAACGCGGCCCTCGCGATCCAGCATGACCCGGTAGGAATAATCGCGCATGGCCGGCACGGCGAACATTTTTGCGATCAGCCGTGGCATGCGCTGGATATCCGCGAGAAATACTGCATGACGGGCCTCCAGATAGCCTTTGGGCTGGCCCTGCAACGCAGCATTGACCAACTTGGCGCCTTCCATGCTGCGCGCCACCAGCAGCGTCTGAGTGCGATTGTCGAGGGTAAAGGCCTGATCGAACTGATCGAGCAGCGTCCATGGCGCCAGTCGCTCACCCACTTCCAGCGCATGGGCCCACAGTGGCAAAAGCCCGAGCAGTAACACTGACCAATACTTCACGTTCAATTCCTCGCTCAATCGCATGGGTAGTGGCAAGCAGTTTACACCGGCGCTTCCCGGTGCCCAGTAACGCTGTTTACCGCTTAACGCTTTCTGCTTGTCGCAATTGAACGCTAAGCTTGGGCCTATGGATGACTCAGATTACTTACGCTTGCTGACCATCGCGGCCGAGCAAGCCAACGCGTTCCTGTCCAATGCCCGCAAATGGGAGCGTGAGCGTTGGGTCTGCCAGCGCCTGCTGCAAGGCTTGAACATTCCTTATCGTGCCGACGAATTCGCCCCGGCCGGCGAACCGCCGGACGTGTTGTTTCGCGATGCCAGCTTCGAGGTGTTCTTCGTCCTCGACGAAGGCCGGCGCCTCAACGACGAATGGCGCGATGAGCTGCAACGCCGCCGCAGCGCATTCTCCCTGAGCCAACTGGTCCGGCGCGAGGCCAAGCCGCGGCGCATCCCGGCCAACGAATTCTTGCTGCGACTGGCGCCGACCTTGCGCAAAAAAGCGCATAACTACAAAGAACGCGGCATGGATCTCGGCGACCTGGACATCATCGCCTTCGCCAGCCTCAAGCGCGAAGTGCTGGACCTCAACAGCCATTTCCCGCCGCCTACCGAATACCTGCGCCAAGGCTGGCGCTCGTTGTCATTGGTCGGCCCGACTTTCGCCCGCGTGCTCTTCGCGCATCCGGATGCACCGGACTTCCTGCGCAGCAACCTGGGGCGCAGCATCGTTTTCGACGTCGGTATCAGTCTGTGAGCCCATTGCAGGAACTGATAGCTGATGTCCCGCAAATCGGTCGCGTACGCTGGATTGGCGTGCGCCCGCAACCTCATGTGCCGATGATCGAACTGGAAGCCGTGGAAGCGCGACTGGAGGCTGGCTTGACCGGTGATCGAGCCCGGCCAGGCGTACGCAATGCGCGGCAAGTGACGTTGATCCAATGGGAGCATCTGGCGGTGATCAGTTCGCTGATGGGCCGCCCGCACGATAAACCGGTGCTGCCTGATGAGTTACGGCGCAATCTCGTTATCAGCGGTATCAACCTGTTCAGCCTCAAGGGGCGTCGCTTCAGAATTGGCCAGGCGATTTTCGAAACCACTGGCTGGTGCCAGCCTTGCGCACGCCTGCAAAACAACCTCGGCCCCGGGACCTTTCAAGCCGTTCGCGGACATGGCGGAATCACCGCCCGAGTGTTACAAAGTGGAATCATTCGCCTGGACGATACGGTGAGCGTCGAGCCCATTCCGGACAGCGGCTATGCTCCGTTCAACGTTCGTTAAATCGACTTGTAACCTCTCCGCAATCAGCAACGTCTACCCCTGACGAGGCCCGATATGACCAGCCGCCTGAACCCCGACGACCAGAAGCATGTCGAAGAGTACCTGCATCTGTCCCAGCACCGAGTCGAGCGCCGGCCCTTCCGGCCGTGGATGCTCCTTGTGCTGGTGTTGGCAGTGACCATTGGTCTTGGCCTTTTGAGCCGACTTATCAGTTACCTGACGCTATGAGCCGCTTCGCGACTGCACCGATTTCTTTTAGCCTTGTGAGATATCCCCATGACTCATCGTATTGTCATCGCTGGCGGCGGCGCCGGCGGTCTGGAGTTGGCTACCCGTCTGGGTAAGACTCTGGGTAAACGCGGCATCGCCAGTGTAATGCTGGTCGACGCGAACCTGACCCACATCTGGAAACCGCTGTTGCACGAGGTGGCGGCCGGTTCCCTGAACTCCTCCGAAGATGAACTCAACTATGTTGCCCAGGCCAAATGGAACCACTTCGAGTTCCAGCTGGGACGCATGAGCGGGCTCGATCGCGCACAAAAGAAAATCCAGTTGGCCGCCACTTATGACGAGGCCGGCCTTGAGCTGGTTCCGGCGCGGGAAGTGGCTTACGACTCGCTGGTGATTTCCGTCGGCAGCACCACCAACGATTTCGGCACCCAGGGTGCAGCCCAGCATTGCCTGTTCCTCGATACCCGCAAACAGGCCGAGCGCTTCCACCAGCAATTGCTCAACCACTACCTGCGTGCCCATGCCGGGCAGACCGACAAGGTTGAACAGATCAGCGTTGCCATCGTCGGCGCCGGTGCCACCGGAGTCGAACTGGCCGCCGAACTGCACAATGCCGCCCACGAACTGGCAGCCTATGGCCTGGACCGGATCAAACCGGAAAACATGCACATCACCCTGATCGAAGCGGGGCCACGGGTTCTGCCTGCGCTGCCGGAGCGAATCGGCGGGCCTGTGCATAAAACCCTGGAGAAACTCGGGGTCAATGTCATGACCAACGCAGCGGTCAGCGAAGTGACGGCAGACAGCCTGATCACCACCGATGGCAACGTGATCAAGGCCAGCCTTAAAGTCTGGGCCGCAGGGATTCGCGCACCGGGTTTCCTCAAGGACATCGATGGCCTGGAAACCAACCGCATCAATCAGCTGCAAGTGCTGCCGACCCTGCAAACCACCCGTGACGAAAATATCTTCGCCTTCGGTGACTGCGCGGCCTGCCCGCAACCGGGTACCGACCGCAACGTGCCGCCACGCGCGCAAGCCGCGCATCAACAGGCGTCATTGCTGGCCAAGTCGCTGAAACTGCGGATTGAAGGCAAGGCATTGCCTGAATACAAGTACACCGACTACGGCTCGCTGATCTCGCTGTCGCGTTTTTCTGCTGTGGGTAACTTGATGGGCAACCTCACTGGCAGCGTGATGCTCGAAGGTTGGCTGGCGCGGATGTTTTACGTGTCGCTGTACCGCATGCACCAGATGGCGCTGTACGGGCCGTTCCGCACGGCAATGCTGATGCTGGGCAGTAAGATCGGGCGCGGCACCGAGCCACGGCTCAAGTTGCACTGATACCGCCCGACCACTGTGGGAGCGAGCAGGCTCGCTCCCACAGTTTTATCCGAGAACATTACACCCGGAAGCGCCGCACCATCCCCTGCAGGGCATTCGCCAACTGCGACAGCTCATGGCTCGATGCACTGGTCTGATCGGCCCCGGCGGCCGAACGCACAGACAGGTCACGGATATTCACCAGGTTGCGATCGACCTCGCGCGCCACTTGGGCCTGTTCCTCGGCTGCACTGGCGATCACCAGGTTTCGCTCGTGAATCTGATGCACCGACGCCGTGATGGTTTGCAGCGCCTCACCTGCCTTCTCGGCCAGCAACAACGTGCTGGCGGCACGGGAGGTGCTGGCGTTCATGGCCTCCAGGGCCAGGCTCGAACCGTTGCGCATACCCTGCACCATTTGTTCGATTTCCTGGGTCGATTGCTGCGTGCGATAGGCCAGCGCGCGCACTTCATCGGCCACCACCGCAAACCCGCGACCACTCTCACCCGCGCGCGCGGCTTCAATCGCAGCATTGAGCGCCAGCAAGTTGGTTTGTTCGGCAATGGCGCGAATCACATCCAGCACCTTGCCGATATCCTGGGATTGGTTGGCCAGCGATTGCACCAGCTCACCGGTGCTCTGCACGTCGTCGGCCAGTGCACTGATCGAACGGGCGGTTTCGCTGACCCTCTCCCGCCCTTGATGCGCTGACTCACTGGACTGGCGAGTGGCATCGGACGTGGAGACTGCGTTGCGCGCGACCTCTTCCACGGCAATGGTCATTTCATTGACCGCCGTGGCCGCTTGCTCAATCTCGTTGTTCTGTTGTTGCAGGCCCTGAGTGCTATCGAGGGTCACGGCGCTCAATTCATCGGCCGCCGTGGCCAATTGCGTGGCTGACCCGCTGATGCCCTGCAGGGTTTCCCGCAGGTTTTGCTGCATGGTCGCCAACGCTTTGAGCAAACGACTGACTTCGTCATTGCCATGGGTTTCGATCGGACGGGTCAGATCACCCTGAGCCACATGCTCTGCAGCGCTCACCGCTTCACTCAACGGACGCACGATGCTGCGTGTCAGCAACATCGCCAGGCCAACCGTGGCCAATGCCGCGAGGGCGATGAATACGCTCACGATGGTGCGTGAAGTGTCGTAGTGGTCTTTGGACTTGTCGCTTTCCGCCGCGACTTGTTTGGCGAACAGCTCAGCCAGATCACTGAGCTGTTTGCCGGAACCGTCGACCACGGTCTTCATGTCCACCAGCAACAATTTGGTCAGTTCGTCGCGACGCCCCTGTTCAGCCAGGGTGAACGATTGGGCAATGCCAGTGCGATAGGCCGCGAAGGTACTTTTGAACTGCTCGTACAGCGCCTTGCCTTCAGCCGTGGTAACCAGCTTGTCGTAGGCGGCAATCTTTTCGCTCAGTTCCTTGTCGCGGGTATCCATTTGGCTGCGGTATTGCGCAATGTTCTTCGGGTCCTGATCCAGGGCCATCCGCAGGGAAATCGTGCGAATGCGCAGCATGATCTCGCGAATCTCGTCACCGCCACGAATACTCGGTAGCCATTGTTTTTCCACCGCCACTTCACTCTCGCGGATGCTCGACATTTGCCCCAGTGCAAATATCCCGAGCAGCGCGACAAGCACCGCAATCAAGGCGAAACCCAACGCAGCACGGGGGGCAATATTCAACTGTCGAAGAAACATAACGAGTGCCTTTCTTGTTGTGGGCTTGAGCGGGGGCTGTGCCCCGACAGCTCGTTATCGGCAAGTTGTACGATGACTTGAAGCGAAGTGTTTTTTTTTGCAGACAAAAAAATCCCCGTATCTTTCGATACGAGGATTTTTAATATGGTCGGGGTAAGGGGATTCGAACTCCTGACATCCTGCTCCCAAAGCAGGCGCGCTACCGGACTGCGCTATACCCCGGTAAAAAAAAGGCACCTTTGAAAGGTACCTTTTGCGAACAGCGCTTTTGGCGTCTGATCTTAAGATTTGATTCCAGCGTTAACTGGTTTCAAAAATGGTGGGTCGTGTGGGATTCGAACCTACGACCAATTGGTTAAAAGCCAACTGCTCTACCAACTGAGCTAACGACCCTAAAATGGTCGGGGTAAGGGGATTCGAACTCCTGACATCCTGCTCCCAAAGCAGGCGCGCTACCGGACTGCGCTATACCCCGGTTTGAAATTGGCTCCGTGACCAGGACTCGAACCTGGGACCCAATGATTAACAGTCATTTGCTCTACCGACTGAGCTATCACGGAACTACATATTTCAATTTACAACGGTGAAGCTTTACTGCGTTCTCTTCGACCCGTTCGCATCACTGCGTTCGTGTGTCTGAGGCGCGCTATTCTACAATCTTCAGCACCTCTGTCAACCCCCTAAATTGCTTTCAAGTTAATGATTTGCAACTTATTTTGGATTCCTGCTTGGGGAGCGGAAACCCTGGTGGGTGACTGACTGCGGGGCGCACTTTACAAGCCTTTTCCTTTAAGTTCAACAGCCTAACGAAAAAAAGGCCTCGCAATGCGAGGCCTCCTGTTCAACTACACATTTTTGTAGGAGCTCGCTTCCTCGCGAAGACCTCTTGAGCGCTGCGTTTAGCCTGATAACACGCGTTATCGTTAACGACCATCGCGAGCAGGCTCGCTCCTACAGTGGATCAAACGAAGACGATTTCGTCGTTCTCCACAACGCCCTTGGCAGTATCGCCGGGCATGAAACGACCCGACAGAATCAGCTGTGCCAGCGGGTTTTCGATCCAGCGCTGGATCGCTCGTTTCAGCGGCCGAGCGCCATACACCGGGTCGTACCCTACCGCGATCAGCTTATCCATGGCCTCAGGGCTGAGTTCCAGCTTCAGCTCCCGCTCGGTCAGACGACTGCGCAGACGACCCAACTGGATCTCGGTAATGCCGGCGATCTGATCCCGTGCCAATGGCTCGAAGATCACCACTTCATCGACCCGGTTGATGAACTCCGGCCGGAAGTGCGAAGAAATCGCGTCCATTACTGCCGCACGCTGGGCCTCGCGATCACCGACCAACTCCTGGATCTGCACCGAACCGAGGTTGGACGTCATGACAATCACGGTATTTTTGAAGTCCACCGTGCGGCCATGGCTGTCGGTCAACCGGCCATCTTCCAGCACTTGCAGCAGGATGTTGAACACATCCGGGTGCGCCTTCTCGACCTCGTCCAGCAGGATCACCGAGTAAGGCTTGCGACGCACGGCCTCGGTCAGGTAACCGCCTTCTTCATAGCCTACATAGCCCGGTGGTGCGCCAATCAGGCGAGCCACGGAATGTTTCTCCATGAACTCGGACATATCGATGCGCACCATCGCTTCTTCGGTGTCGAACAAGAACTCCGCCAGCGCCTTGCACAGCTCGGTTTTACCGACACCGGTCGGGCCGAGGAACATGAACGAACCGCTTGGTCGGTTCGGATCAGCCAAACCGGCACGGGAACGCCGCACGGCGTTGGAAACCGCCACCACCGCTTCGTCCTGCCCGATCACACGCTGGTGCAACAGGCTTTCCATCTTCATCAGCTTGTCGCGCTCGCCTTCGAGCATTTTCGACACGGGAATACCGGTCCACTTCGACACGACTTCCGCGATCTCTTCTTCAGTCACCTTGCTGCGCAGCAACTGGTTCTCGCTCTTGCCGTGCTGGTCGACCATCTGCAAGCTGCGCTCCAGGTCCGGGATCACCCCATACTGCAACTCAGCCATGCGGTTCAGATCGCCTTTACGGCGTGCGGTTTCCAGTTCCTGGCGGGACTGCTCGATCTTCTGCTGAATCTGCGCTGAACCCTGTACCTCGGCCTTTTCCGAGTTCCAGATTTCTTCGAGATCCGAGTACTCACGCTCAAGGCGCACGATTTCTTCCTGGAGTTTTTCCAGACGTTTCTTCGCCGCGTCGTCGCTCTCTTTCTTCAGCGCCTGGGATTCCACCTTCAACTGAATCAAGCGACGTTCCAGACGGTCCAGCACTTCCGGCTTGGAGTCGATCTCCATGCGGATACGGCTGGCGGCTTCGTCGATCAGGTCGATGGCCTTGTCCGGCAACTGACGATCAGTGATATAGCGATGGCTGAGCTTGGCCGCGGCAATGATCGCACCATCGGTGATCGCCACCTTGTGGTGAACCTCGTAGCGTTCTTTCAGGCCCCGCAGGATCGCGATGGTGTCTTCTTCACTCGGCTCCTCCACCAACACTTTCTGGAAGCGTCGCTCGAGGGCGGCGTCCTTCTCTATATATTGGCGGTACTCATTGAGCGTGGTGGCGCCGACGCAATGCAGCTCGCCGCGAGCCAATGCTGGCTTGAGCATGTTGCCCGCATCCATCGAGCCTTCGCCCTTGCCGGCACCGACCATGGTGTGCAGTTCGTCGATGAACAGAATGATCTGCCCTTCCTGCTTCGACAGTTCATTGAGCAAGGATTTGAGGCGCTCTTCGAATTCGCCGCGATACTTGGCACCGGCAATCAGCGCCCCCATGTCGAGGGACAGCAGACGCTTGCCCTTGAGGCCATCCGGCACTTCACCGTTGATGATGCGCTGGGCCAGGCCTTCAACGATGGCGGTCTTACCGACACCAGGCTCACCGATCAATACCGGGTTGTTCTTGGTGCGGCGTTGCAACACCTGAATGGTCCGGCGAATTTCGTCGTCACGACCGATCACCGGGTCGAGCTTGCCCTCTTCGGCGCGCTTGGTCATATCGACAGTGTATTTATCCAGCGCCTGGCGCGACTCTTCGTGGTTAGGGTCATTGACCGCCTCGCCACCGCGCAGGTTGTTGATCGCATTTTCCAGCGCTTTCTTACTCACGCCCTGACCGAGCAACAATTTGCCGAGCTTGCTGTTCTCGTCCATGGCGGCGAGCAACACCAGCTCGCTGGAGATGAACTGGTCGCCCTTCTGCTGGGCCAGGCGATCAGCCTGGTTGAGCAGACGCGCCAGATCCTGCGACATGTTGACGTCACCGGTCGGATTCTGGATTTTCGGCAGCTGGTCGAGCTCTTTGGTCAGCTCTTTACGCAGGCTGTTGATGTCGAAGCCTGTTTGCATCAGCAGAGGCTTGATCGAGCCGCCCTGCTGTTCGAGCAGGGCCTGCATCAAATGCGCCGGCTCAATGGCCGGATGGTCGAGACCGACGGCCAGGGACTGGGCATCGGACAAGGCTAATTGCAATTTGCTTGTTAAACGATCTATACGCATGGGTCACCTTCCTTTTGAGCAGGTCGGACCAATAAAACATCCTGAATGAAGAAACCTGCCAGATAGCACAATAGATGCGGTCGATTCTGGGAGATTCAAGCGTCGTGATGTTGATGCAGATCAGACAAGTCTAGCGCTAGCGCCCTTTCTTGCGAGTAACAGTACTCGTGAGACAGGGCGCTACAGCCAGATAAGGGAGGCAAACCGGCCGGTTTTCGGACTGCGGCGGTAAGAAAAGAAGCGCGGATCGGTCACGGTGCAGAAACCGCCACCATAAACGGCGGTGACACCGCGAGCCGCCAGGCGCAGACGCGCCAGCTTATAGATATCAGCCATGAACTTGCCGGGGTTGTGGCTCGGCACAAAGGCCTCAGC
Organism: Pseudomonas mohnii; assembly: GCF_900105115.1. Classification (NCBI taxonomy): domain Bacteria; kingdom Pseudomonadati; phylum Pseudomonadota; class Gammaproteobacteria; order Pseudomonadales; family Pseudomonadaceae; genus Pseudomonas; species Pseudomonas mohnii. The sequence goes on along the minus strand of NZ_FNRV01000001.1, from coordinate 4,207,905 downwards.
CGCTTGCGGCAGCTGCTGCACGAAGGTTTCGCGTACTTCCGGGCCGACTTCAAAGGCTTGCGGGCCAATGGCCGGGCCGAGCCATACCAATGTGTCGGCAGCGGGCACATCCAGGCTGTCCAGAGTGGCTTCCAGCACGCCGGCCGCCAACCCGCGCCAACCGGCATGGGCCGCCGCGACGCGAGTGCCGGCACGGTCGCAAAACAACGCCGGCAGGCAGTCGGCGGTCATGGCCGCGCAAGCGATGCCCGGCGTCGCCGTCCAACTGGCGTCGGCAGTGACCACTCGGCCTGGGTCGGCATGGGCCACGACGATGCCGTGGACCTGCTGCAGCCAGGCCGGTTGAATGGAGAAATGATCGGTGAGGCGACGGCGATTTTCGGCGACAGCTTCAGGGCTGTCGTCGACGTGATCGCCCAGATTGAGGCTGTCGAACGGCGCCAGACTGACGCCGCCCGCACGAGTGGTCACACAGGCTTTGACCCCGGCCGGCGCGGGCCAGTCAGGAATCAGCCAGTCACTCATCCGATGAACGCCTCGCGATCTTGCTTGAGCAGGGTCAGCAACCAGACGAAATCTTCCGGCAACGGCGACTCCCAGCTCATCCGTTGACCGGTGGTCGGATGATCCAGCTCCAGGAAACGCGCGTGCAGCGCCTGGCGCGGGAAGTTTTTCAGCGATTCGACCATCGTCGGGTTCGCTGCCGGCGGAATACGGAAGCGACCGCCGTAGGCAGGATCTCCGACCAACGGGAAGTTGATGTGCGCCATATGCACGCGAATCTGGTGCGTACGACCGGTTTCGAGCTTCACCCGCACGTGCGTGTGGGAACGGAAACGCTCGAGCACACGGTAATGGCTGACGGCTTGCTTGCCCCCCTCCATCACCGCCATGCGCTGGCGCTGCTGACCATGACGACCGATCGGCGCATTGATCTTGCCGCCAGCCGTCACCACGCCGATCACGATGCATTCGTAGATCCGGCTGACGCTGCGGCTCTGCAATTGTGTCACCAACTGCGTCTGCGCCTGAATGGTCTTGGCCACCACCATCAGACCGGTGGTGTCCTTGTCCAGGCGGTGCACGATACCGGCGCGCGGCACGTTGACGATGTCCGGCACGTGGTGGAGCAAGGCGTTGAGCAAGGTGCCATCAGCGTGACCGGCAGCCGGATGCACCACCAGGCCCGCAGGCTTGTTGATCACCAGGATGTCGTCATCTTCATAGACGATGTCCAGGGCAATGTCTTGAGCGACCCATTCGCCCTGAGCTTCCTGCTCGGCAGTGAGTTCAAGAATGGCGCCACCGTGAACGATGTCTCGCGGGCGGATAACCGCCCCATCCACAGTCAGGCGGCCGTCTTTGATCCAGGCGGAAAGGCGCGAGCGCGAGTGCTCAGCGAATAATTGTGCGGCGACTTGATCGAGGCGTTGGCCGCCCAATTCGGACGGCACCTCTGCGCGAAGTTCAATTTTATCGGACATGCTCAGACTAGGCGTCGGCACAGCCTTTGGTTTCGGCTGCGCGCTTGTGGTTAAATACGGCGTCTTTTGCCCCGAGGCTATTCAACGGGGCGCTCATCATAACAGGACGGCCACGCCCAAGACAGCGGCCGTCATAGGGACGCAAGCCGCCATGCAAGTGAAACACCTGCTGCTGATCGCCATCCTCGCATTGACCGCTGCTTGCTCATCGAAGGAAGTCGTAGACGAAAACCTGAGTGAAGTCGAGTTGTACCAACAGGCTCAGACCGATCTGGACAACAACAGCTACAACAGCGCCACCGCCAAGCTGAAGGCTCTGGAATCGCGTTATCCGTTCGGTCGTTATGCCGATCAGGCCCAACTCGAGCTCATCTACGCCAACTACAAGAACGCCGAGCCCGAGGCTGCAAAAGCCGCGGCCGAGCGCTTCATTCGTCTGCATCCACAGCATCCGAACGTCGACTACGCCTACTACCTCAAGGGCCTGACGTCGTTCGACCAGGACGTCGGACTGCTGGCGCGCTTCCTGCCACTGGACATGACCAAGCGTGACCCCGGCGCCGCCCGCGACTCCTACAACGAGTTCGCCCAGCTGACCAGCCGCTTCCCGAACAGCCGTTACGCGCCGGATGCCAAGCAGCGCATGATCTACCTGCGCAACCTGCTGGCGGCGTACGAAATTCACGTTGCCGACTACTACCTGACCCGTCAGGCCTATGTGGCTGCCGCGAACCGTGGCCGTTACGTGGTGGAAAACTTCCAGGAAACCCCATCGGTCGGCGACGGCCTGGCGGTGATGACCGAAGCCTACCAGCGTCTGCACCTGGATGAGCTGGCCGCCACCAGCCTCGAAACCTTGAAGCTCAACTACCCGAACCACCCAAGCCTGGTCGACGGTCAGTTCGTACCGTCGGTGGCCGAAGCCGATAACCGTTCGTGGCTGAGCAAGGCCACCCTGGGCATGATCGAATCCCGTCCTCCGCTGCCACCGGGAGAAACCCGCGCCAACCAGGACGTGCAGAAGCAGTTCCAGGACGCCAAGGATGCGATTCCGAACGAACTCAAGCCAAAAGACACCAACGGCGATGTGATCGAAGAAGAAAATCACGAAGCGGAAGGCAACAACAGCGACCGCTCGTGGTTCAGCTACATGACGTTCGGTGTGTTCGACTGACACCCCGCACGGGCCCAAAAGGGAGACTCTCGAGTCTCCCTTTTTTATTGCGCCATTTTTTATAAGGAGCATTGCGCTGTGCGGCTGCGATGTCCCCGGCTAAACTGGCGCTTCATCAACCAAAAAGCAGCTCACCATGCTTCGTTTAATATTCTGGATCGCCGTTATTGCCGCTGCGGTGTGGTTCTGGCGTAAATACAAGGGCCAGGCTTCCGTGCCCAAGTCCCCCGCCGAGCTGGAAGCGGCACCGATGGTCCGATGCGCCCATTGCGGCGTGCACCTGCCCCGCGACCGGGCGCTGAGTCTTCAACAACAGTGGTATTGCAGCCAGGCTCACCTCGAGCAAGGCCCAGGGTCCAGTGGTCGCTGAGACTCAAAGTCCCGGCGGCAAACAGGCCCAGCGACTGCTGCGCCTTTATCACCTCTACCGTTTGAGCGTCGGCATCATCCTGGTGCTTTTGATTTCCAGCGACATGGACAATCAGTTGCTGACGTCCGGCAATGACGCGTTGCTGCGTGGTGGCAGCTGGTTGTACCTGATACTGAACATTCTGCTGGTTGTGTTCTTCGAGGACACACGCCGGCCGGCGCAATTGTTCAGCCTGGCGCTGGCTGACGTGCTGCTGTTGTGCGGCCTGTTTTATGCCGCAGGTGGCGTGGCCAGCGCCGTTGGCAACCTGTTGATCGTATCGGTAGCCATCGGCAACACCTTGTTGCGAAGGCGCATCGGGCTGTTGATTGCCGCTGTCGGCGCGCTCGGCATCGTCGGCTTGAGTTTCCTGCTGAGCTTCAGCCACCCTTCCAGCCCCAACGATTACTTGCAGGCAGGAGCCCTTGGCACCCTGTGTTTTGCCGCAGCGTTATTGGTGCAAGGCCTGACCCGACGCCTGGAGGTCAGCGAAACCCTGGCCGAGCAAAAGGCCAGTGAAGTCATCGGCCTGGAAACCCTCAATGCGCTGATCCTGCAACGGATGCGCACCGGCATACTGGTGCTCGACGAGTGCAGACGAGTGCAGCTCGCCAACCACAGCGCCCTGGCCCTGCTCGATTGCGAGCATCTCGAAGGCCTCGTGATTGACGAGCACTGCCCTGCCCTGATCGAGCGCCTGGACCTTTGGCGCAAGAATCCAACGCTGCGTCCCCACAGCTTGAAGATCACCGGCAGCGGCCTGGAACTGCGACCCAGCTTCATCGCCTTGGGCATCAGCCCGAACCACCAGACCCTGGTCTTTCTCGAGGACCTCGCCCAGATCGCGCAACAGGCGCAGCAATTGAAACTGGTGGCCCTGGGTCGCCTGACCGCCGGCATCGCCCATGAAATCCGCAATCCGCTGGGCGCCATCAGTCATGCCGCGCAGCTATTACGAGAATCGGAGGAACTGAACGGCGCGGATCGACGTCTGACGCAGATCATTCAAGACCACTCTGAGCGAATGAATCGGGTAATCGAAAACGTCCTGCAACTGTCCCGCCGCCAGCAAACTGTGCCGCAACGACTCGACTTGAAACCGTGGCTGGAACAATTCGTGGGCGAAACCCGCGAGGCGGCAACCGCACGCCAGCAGATTCACTTGCACACCACTGGTGCAGACTTCAAGACCCTGATGGATCCCGACCAATTGCGGCAGATTCTCGACAACCTGATAGGCAACGCATGGCGCCACAGTGGCTTGCGCCGCGAGCAGGCGCAGGTCTGGCTGGAACTGTTTATCGATCCAAACAGCCAGTTGCCGATCCTGGAAATAATCGACGACGGTCCCGGTGTCCCCCCGGACCATCAAGCGCAACTGTTCGAACCCTTCTTCACCACCAGTCAGCACGGCACTGGCCTGGGCCTCTACCTGTCCCGTGAGCTGTGCGAAAGCAATCAGGCTCGCCTGGACTTCAAGCCACGCCAGGATGGCGGCTGCTTTCGCATTACCTTTGCGCACGGACGGAAACAAGGTTGAACAAGAAATCACGGCAAAAAGTCCTGATCGTCGACGATGAACCGGACATCCGCGAACTCCTGGAAATTACCCTGGGAAGGATGAAACTCGACACCTACAGTGCCCGCGATGTGGGTGAGGCCCTGGGCCTGCTCAAGCGCGAAACGTTCGATCTGTGCCTCACCGACATGCGCCTGCCGGACGGCAACGGCCTTGAGCTGGTGCAGCACATCCAGCAACGTTACCCGCAAGTTCCGGTGGCCATGATCACCGCCTACGGCAATGTCGAAACGGCGATCAATGCACTGAAGGCCGGCGCCTTCGACTTCCTGAGCAAACCGGTGGACCTTGGCCGCCTGCGGGAACTGGTCGCCAGCGCCCTGCTGCTTGCTGTTCCCGGCAGCGCTATCGATCGTCGTCTGCTGGGTGATTCATTGCCCATGCGCAACCTGCGCAAACAGATCGACAAACTGGCGCGCAGCCAGGCACCGGTCTACATCAGCGGCGAGTCCGGCAGCGGCAAGGAACTGGTTGCGCGCCTGATCCATGAGCGAGGACCACGGGCCAATCACCCCTTCGTGCCGGTCAACTGCGGAGCGATTCCATCGGAGTTGATGGAAAGCGAGTTTTTCGGCCATCGCAAAGGCAGCTTCAGCGGTGCCATCGAAGACAAACCCGGACTGTTCCAGGCCGCGCACGGCGGCACCCTGTTCCTTGACGAGGTGGCTGATCTGCCGCTGCCGATGCAGGTCAAACTGCTACGCGCGATTCAGGAGAAAGCCGTACGCAGCGTCGGCGGGCAACAGGAAGAGGTCGTCGATGTGCGCATCCTTTGCGCCACCCACAAAGACCTCGATGCCGAGGTAGCCAGTGAACGCTTTCGCCAGGACTTGTACTACCGCTTGAATGTGATCGAGCTGCGGGTTCCGCCGCTGCGCGAGCGCCGCGACGACATAGAACCGCTGGCCAGCCACGTGCTCATGCGCCTGGCCGCCGACACCGGGCAACCGGCGGCAAAACTCCACCCGCACGCCCTCGACGCGCTGAAAAGCTACCGCTTCCCAGGCAATGTGCGGGAACTGGAGAACATGCTCGAACGGGCTCATACCCTGTGCGAAAACAAACAGATCGAGGCCAGCGACCTGCGTCTGGCCGAGGGCAACTGCGCTATCGTGGGGGGATTACTCGACCTGACACAGATCGACAACCTGGAAGCGTACCTGGAAAACGTCGAGCGCCAGCTCATTCTCCAGGCCCTGGAAGAAACCCGCTGGAACCGCACGGCAGCGGCTCAGCGGTTGAATTTGTCGTTCCGGTCGATGCGCTACAGGCTGAAGAAATTCGGCCTGGATTGAACGGCTCTTGATCTTGTCTCAGATCCGACCGGTCGGCGCATAGGGTGCAGGATCGATAATCGGCTCTCGCCCCAACATCACATCAGCGAACAACTGACACGACGCCGGCGCCAGTACCAGACCGTTACGGTAGTGCCCGCAGTTGAGCCACAACCCATTAAATCCAGGCACCCGACCAATATAAGGAATGCCTTCCGGCGAACCTGGGCGCAATCCGGCCCAATGCCCCACCACTTCTGCATCCGCCAGCGCCGGAATCAACTCCACCGCCGATGCCTTGAGGCTCTCCAGGGCCGACTCGGTCGGCGTCTTGTCATAGCCTTCATGCTCCAGGGTACTGCCAATCAGAATGTGTCCGTCGCGCCGCGGAATCGCGTAACGCCCCTTGGCCAGCACCATGCTTGGCAGAAAGTCAGCGGCGCACTTGTAGAGAATCATCTGGCCTTTTACCGGCTCGACCGGCAACTCCAGCCCCAGCCCCTTGAGCAAGTCACCGCTCCAGGCGCCCGCCGTCAGGACCACCTGATCTGCATGGACACTCCCTGTCGAGGTGTGCACGCCAACGACTTTATCGCCTTCACGGAGAAACCCGCTGACTTCACACTGCTCGTGGATCGTCACGTTCGGCAGCGCCGACAACGCAGCCTTGAGCGACTTCACCAGCCGTGGATTGCGCACGTTGGCCACATCAGCCATGTAGATCGCCCGGGAAAAACCGCCGCCCAGCACCGGCACCGCATCGTGTGCCGCCGAGATATCCACAGCCCGCAATGGACGGTTCTCGCGTGCAGCCCACGCCAGCGCCTCGGCCTCGTCATCCAGATCCAGCCAGTACAGACCGGTGATGTGCACCTCGGGATCAACCCCGGTGGCCGCAAACAGGCGCTCACCCAGCTGTGGATAAAAATCCTGGGACCAGTGGGCCAATGCGGTGACCGCCGGGCTGTAACGCCATGGATAAAGCGGCGAAACAATCCCGCCGCCTGCCCAGGAGGATTCCCGGCCCACGTTCGAGCGATCCAGCAGCACAACGCTCTGCACTTCGGACGCGAGATTGAATGCCGTCAGCAGCCCGATTACCCCGCCGCCGACAATCACCACTTGCTGTTGCCTGGTCATGTTCTGATCCAACCGATAAATAGACAGTGGACGCAAAGGGGCGTCCGAAAAGTAAACTCAGCGACCCCAGCAATCCTTGGCGGTCAGGCCGGCCGTGGCGTTGACCATGCCACGGACACCGGTATTGGTCATAGTGAAATCTCCGCACTTGTCCGCAGCCATGCTCGTGCCCGGCTTGCGCACGGCGGTCAGCAGGAACGTCTGATCGGTCAGAGTCGGGGTAATGGTGTAGTAATCGTTGCCGGCGCTCAGACCGGTGGCATCGGTGTAGACATTTTTTTGCGAATAGAAGCGCTCAAGGATTTGCGCCTGCTCGGAAAGCAGACTGGCCACTTCGGTACGGCGGCCCTTGTTCAGGTATTCGGTGAAGCTCGGGACAGCAATGGTCATGACAATCCCGATGATTGCAATCACGATCATAATTTCGATCAGGGTAAAACCGCGGTTGGATCTGTGCATGCCTCAACTCTCACTTACTGAATTTGTCGCCACATGATGCGACGGCTGCCGCCGGATTTTTCCAGCCCCGGGGTATCGTCGCCAATGGATTCGTGCGCCTCCGCGCCATTGTCATCGGCGTCCCGGGGCGAATTTTCTCCGATGAAGGTCACGCCGTTCGAAAGCAAATCGTTGCCGTCGACCACGCCATCGTCGTTGCTGTCGAGCATCTTAGCGCTGATCGCTTCGGGCAGCTTCAGGCAGATGGGTATCAGCCCATGATTGTTGCGATAAAAACCGTACCAGTTGCCATTGGCCAGACAGGTTCGCCGGTCCAGCGCCGGTGAATCCGGCGGCGTGATGGCCTGGGCCGGCACCGACAGGTTCAGCGCGATGATCACACCGCACAGCAACAGCCAGAACCTGGCAGGCCGCTCAGTACTTGGCATAAATGCTCTCCACAACACTGCGAGAATGGCCCGCGATGCCTACCGCCGTTATCCGGTACAAGGTTGCCTGTGTATTGATCGGCACATTCACGGCGTCGCGGCTGACGCCGATGTTTTGCACGCCATAAAAGCCCTTGCCCGACGCCACCCACATCACTCCGGAGGTAGCGTTGAAACCCGCAGACGTAATGGTCAGCGACTCGGCCGGTGGAGCGCATTGAAGGTGCCCGCTGCAATCCGGCAGCGCAAAACCGCCCCGTTGCACCGCGCTTTCGCCCACCCGCAATGCAGCCTCGGCGCCTTGAAACGACTGATTGCGCAGGCTCACGCTGCCGGCCATTTTTTCCTGCAAGGTGGCGTTCTGCATTGAAGAGATACCTGTCAGCGTCAGCAACAACAGGAATACCAGGCTGACGAGCAATGCCATGCCGCGCTGGTGATACGAAATCACGGATGAATAACTCATCGCCCCTCCCTTCATGGCAGGCGATTGCGCAGAGCGGCAACCACGTTGAAGGTTTGATCGCTTACCCGATGGTGAGGGTCGAAGAGCGTCAGGCTCAGCCGCACGCTGCGAATGCGTGCCGGGTCAGACGGATTGCTGCTATAGCTGGACGCGGCGATATCCGTGGCAGAGCTGGCAATGCCGAAGCTCACGTCAAAGGCTTTGACGTTATCCACCAGCGGCTGCCGGAGCGGTGCGCCATTGCCGACGGCAATCGTCAGCTGATCCTTTCTCAAGCCATAGGCTATCCGCCGGATCGGAAATGCCAGTTGGCCGGGACCAGGCGTACGCGACTCACTGTAAGCCGTCGCACCGGTCCGACAATCGGAGACCACGGTCCATGTCGGCGTCCCACCGTTACTGCCGACATCCGCCGTCACCAGCGTCAGGCTTTGGCGGGCATTGTCCCAACTGATCGGCGTTATCCGACTGGCATTGAAATCACGCGCCGCCCCCTCCGCGGTGATGGTCTCCAGACAGCCGAACATGCCGACCATACGGATTTCCTGAATCATTTTGCTCAGCACGAAACGCGCATCTTCCTGCATGGCTGCGGCGGCGTTCTGACTGACGTAAGTGTTTTTGGCGGCGATGAACACCTGCACCACGCCCAACACCACAACCAGGCTCAACGCCAGGGCGATGAGCAATTCGATCAGGCCAAACCCTCGACTGGAACCGTTCATGGCGTGCCCACCGGGTCGACAGTGGCCCGGCTGCTCAGGACGAAGCTGCGACGGGATTCGGCGCTGTTGGCGGCCCGTGAGTCGTCCCAGGAAATGGTGATGGTGTACACGCGCTGATTGAGGCTGATGCTGCCGGTCGCACTGGGGCCGCCAAAACCAATGATGTTACTGGTGAAATCGTAGAGATCCTGGTCCCGGGCAACGTTCGGATTGCCCGAGGTCGGTGGCGTAACGGTGTAGTCGGCGGCCGCGTTGGCGCGAATGCGGTCCATCATGTCGTAGGCGATAAAACTGGCCTGGCTGGTCATGCGCGCACTGTCCGTGTACTTGAGTGCATTCAGCTGCAATGCCGCCGCCCCCAACAGACCCACGCTCAGAATCAACAATGCAACCAGGACTTCGATCAGTGTCATGCCCTCCTGTGCACCTTTGCGCCATTGCCTCATCCGCAACTTCCACCCAATAGAATTCGTCCGTTCAAACACAGGTTCAACGTCCTGCTTTGCGCACCCAATACATAACTGATCACCACCGCCGTGGACGGTGACGACAACCCTCCCAGATTGTTGAAATCGATGGCCGACACACCCGAGGTTAGCGTCAGCGTCGCGCCACTGCTCATCGCCGGCACAACCCGCAATACATTCGCCGGCGTACTGGTTCCGTCATACACCGACAACTCCCCGGTCCATGCGCTGCCACCCGCCGTCGGGCGCACGCGGGTCGTCACTCCGCGATTGATCGCCTCCAGTCGTGCGAAGTTAAGAGCATGTTGCAGATCACCGATTTCAGTATCGGCCCTGGTGATTTGCGCCGAACGCGTAAACGCCGGTACAGCCAGGGTGATCAGGACCAGAAAGACCGCAATCGCCACCAGCAACTCCAGCAACGTGAAACCATTTGAACGATGTTGCATCGGTGCCCTTTGCTGCCGTTGGCTATACCTGCTGTTGCTCGCCAGAACATGCGGCCGCCAAATTCCGGTTGCATTGCCATCGCCCGCGCATGGATTGCTCGGCCGAGAAAACTTCAGGGAGGGAAATGTCATGCATCAGCGCGGTTTCAGCCTGATCGAACTGCTCATGGGACTGACAATTGTCGGGATTGTTCTGCACTTGGTCAGTCCGGCGTTTGCGGCACTGTCAGAATCGACCTATCGCGAGGAGACAGCGAAGTCACTTGCCAGCGGAATGCGTAGCGCAAGAGTCGCCGCGATCACACGAAACCAGTCCGTCGTCATTCATGGCATAAACGATGACTGGAGCCAGGGCTGGCGAATCGTCCTGGATGTCAGCGGCAAGGGGCATGAGGACATCAGCAATCCGCTACTGATGGAGCACCGGAGCGGAAACCGAGTGCCGGTGTTCGGCAATCAACATGTCAGGACGTCAGTACGCTTCAGTCATTTGGGCGAACCGGCGAAAAAAGGCCTTCAATCGGGGACATTACACGTTTGCGCCAGCCGCGAACCAGTGAGCCGGCACCAGGTGGTACTGGCGTCCACCGGCCGCGTCAGCCTGCGCAGCGAAAAAGCTGAACAGGCATTATGCGCAGGAGGGGAAGGAATCAGAGCAGGGAACGAACGCGCAACTCTTTAGGCATGGAGAATGTGATGTTCTCCTCGCGGCCGGCCAGTTCATCAGCACCAGTAGCGCCCCAGGCTTGCAACTGCTGGATCACGCCGCGCACCAGGACTTCCGGTGCAGAAGCGCCTGCCGTGATGCCGATGCGCTCGACGCCGTCGAACCAGCTTTTTTGCAGGTCTTCAGCACCGTCGATCAGGTAGGCCGGGGTCGCCATGCGCTCGGCGAGCTCACGCAGGCGATTGGAGTTGGAGCTGTTCGGACTGCCAACCACCAACACGACATCGCATTCGTCGGCCAGTTGCTTGACCGCATCCTGACGGTTTTGCGTGGCGTAGCAGATGTCGTCCTTGCGCGGACCACCGATGGCCGGGAAACGCGTACGCAGGGCGTCGATGACACGGCTGGTGTCGTCCATGGACAGGGTGGTCTGGGTGACGAACGCCAGTTTCTCGGGGTTGTGCACTTGCAGTTCGGCGACGTCTTTTTCGTCCTCGACCAGATAGATCGCACCACCATTGCTCGCGTCGTATTGGCCCATGGTGCCTTCGACTTCCGGGTGACCGGCGTGGCCGATGAGAATGCATTCGCGACCGTCGCGGCTGTAGCGCGCCACTTCGATGTGCACCTTGGTCACCAGTGGGCAGGTGGCGTCGAACACTTTCAGGCCCCGCCCGGCAGCTTCAGTGCGAACGGCCTGGGAAACACCGTGGGCACTGAAGATCACGATCACATCGTCCGGCACCTGATCCAGTTCCTCGACGAAAATCGCCCCGCGCGCGCGCAGGTCTTCGACGACGAATTTGTTATGGACCACTTCGTGGCGTACGTAGATCGGAGGACCGAACACTTCCAGGGCGCGGTTGACGATTTCGATCGCGCGGTCCACACCGGCGCAGAAGCCACGGGGGTTGGCGAGTTTGATTTGCATGCTGTGCCTCGTGTCTTGCCCTGTAGGAGCGAGCCCGCTCGCGATGGGCGTCAACGACAATGCGATCATTCTGAATGAAAGCGGTGTCTTTGAGTCCTTCGCGAGCGGGCTCGCGCCTACAACGAGCCGGTTTGGTCAGTTACAGCGCTGTGACGGAAATGATTTCCACGTCAAAGGTCAGCGTCTTGCCTGCCAGCGGGTGATTGAAGTCGATGGTCACTTGAGCATCATCGAACTCTTTCACCACACCTGGCAATTCAGTATTGGCCGCATCATTGAAGATCACCAACAGACCAGGCGACAGCTCCATGTCCTGGAACTGAGAGCGCGGAATGATCTGCACATTTTGCGGATTGGGCTGGCCGAAGGCGTTTTCCGGCTCGATGCTCAGAGTACGCTTGTCGCCAGCCTTGAAACCGAACAACGCCGCTTCGAAACCTGGCAACAGGTTGCCGTCACCGACCTTGAAGGTCGCCGGGGCTTTGTCGAAGGTGCTGTCCACCGTGTCGCCATTCTCCAGGCGCAATGCGAAATGCAAGGTGACTTCCGTGTTCTGGCCAATGCGTTGCTCAGCCAATACCTGTTCAGTCATGAACGGCTTCTCCGGTCTTTTTACTTTTGAACATATCCAGTGCCAACATCACGGCACCGACGGTAATTGCACTGTCGGCAAAGTTGAACGCCGGGAAATACCAGCGGTTCTGCCAATGCACCAGGATGAAATCGATCACATGCCCCAAGGCAATGCGGTCATACAGATTGCCCAACGCACCACCGAGCACCAACGCCAGGGCGATGGCCAGCCAGGTTTCGTTGCGCCCCAGGCGCTTGAGCCAGACCACCAGCACCGCACTGACCAGCACCGCGATCAGTGCAAACAGCCAGCGCTGCCAACCGGAACTGTCCGCCAGGAAGCTGAACGCCGCGCCAGTGTTGTAGGCCAGGGTCCAGCTGAAGTAATCGGGGATCACCACGATTTGCTGGTACATCGCAAGCTTGCCTTCGAAGTAGAACTTGCTGGCCTGGTCGATGACCAGGACCAGCAAACTCAACCAGAGCCAGCTCAGCCGTCCGAAACGGCCAACAGCATTAGGCATAGTGACGAACCTCGCCAGCGCCGCTGATGTTGTCGACGCAACGACCGCAGATTTCCGGATGCTCCGGATTCACGCCGACGTCTTCACGGCAGTGCCAGCAACGGGCGCACTTGGCGAAGGCCGACTTGACGATCTTCAACTTCAGGCCGCTGACTTCGGTGACCACGGCATCGGCCGGCGCCTGCACGAAAGGTGCGACGCTGGCGGTGGAGGTGATCAGCACGAAACGCAGTTCGTTGCTCAGTTTGGCCAGGTCGGCGCTCAGCGCGTCTTCGGCGAACAGCGTCACTTCAGCCTGCAGGTTGCCACCGACGGCTTTCGCCGCGCGCTGGATTTCCATCTCTTTGTTGACCGCAACCTTCACTTCCATGATGCGATCCCAGTAGGCGCGACCGAGTTCGAAACCTTCCGGCAATTCGGTCAGGCCTTCGTACCAGGTGTTGAGCATCACCGATTCGTTGCGCTCGCCCGGCAGGTATTGCCACAGCTCGTCGGCGGTGAACGCCAGGATCGGCGCGATCCAGCGCACCAGCGCTTCGGAGATGTGGAACAGCGCGGTCTGGCACGAACGACGGGCCTTGCTGTCGGCGCCGGTGGTGTACTGGCGGTCCTTGATGATGTCCAGGTAGAAACCGCCCAGCTCCTGCACGCAGAAGTTGTGGATCTTGGAGTAGACGTTCCAGAAGCGGTATTCACCGTAGTGCTCTTGCAGCTCGCGTTGCAGCAGCAAGGTGCGATCCACGGCCCAACGGTCCAGTGCCAGCATTTCTTCGGCCGGCAGCAGGTCGGTGGCCGGGTTGAAGCCGGTCAGGTTCGAGAGCAGGAAACGCGCGGTGTTACGGATACGCCGGTAGGCGTCCGCACTGCGTTGCAGGATCTGCTCGGAAACCGCCATTTCACCCGAGTAATCGGTCGACGCGACCCACAGACGCATGATGTCGGCGCCCAGGGTGTCGTTGACTTTCTGCGGTGCAATGACGTTGCCCAAGGACTTGGACATCTTGCGGCCGGACTCGTCGACGGTAAAGCCGTGGGTCAGCAGTTCGCGGTACGGCGCGTGGTTGTCGATGGCGCAACCGGTCAGCAGCGACGAGTGGAACCAGCCACGGTGCTGGTCCGAGCCTTCCAGGTACAGGTCGGCGCGTGGCCCGGTTTCGTGGCCCATCGGGTGCGAGCCGCGCAGGACGTGCCAATGCGTGGTGCCCGAGTCGAACCAGACGTCCAGGGTGTCGCTGATCTTGTCGTACTGTGGCGCTTCATCACCGAGCAGCTCGGCGGCATCCAGCTTGAACCACGCTTCGATGCCTTCGACTTCGACGCGCTTGGCGACTTCTTCCATCAGCTCGACGGTACGTGGGTGCAGCTCGCCGCTTTCCTTATTCAGGAAGAACGGGATCGGTACCCCCCAGTTGCGCTGACGGGAGATGCACCAGTCCGGACGGTTGGCGATCATCGAGTGCAGTCGCGCCTGGCCCCAGGCCGGCACGAACTTGGTCTCTTCGATGGCTTTGAGCGAGCGCTGGCGCAGGGTGTCACCGGTGGTTGGCTGCTTGTCCATGCCGATGAACCACTGCGCGGTGGCACGGTAGATCAGTGGCGTCTTGTGGCGCCAGCAGTGCATGTAGCTGTGCTCGATGATGGTGGTGTGCAGCAGCGCACCCACTTCGGTCAGCTTGTCGACGATGGCCGGGTTGGCCTTCCAGATGAACTGGCCGCCGAAGAATTCCAGCGATGGCACATAAACGCCGTTGCTTTGTACCGGATTGAGGATGTCGTCGTTGACCATGCCGTATTTCTTGCAGGTCACGAAGTCGTCGACGCCGTAGGCCGGTGCTGAGTGAACCACGCCAGTACCGGCGCCCAGTTCGACGTAATCGGCCAGGTAAACCGGCGACAGACGGTCGTAGAACGGGTGACGGAAGTTGATCAGCTCCAGGTCGGAACCGGTGGCAGTGGCGATCACCGAGCCTTCCAGCGAGTAACGTGCCAGGCACGACTCGACCAGCTCTTCAGCCAGCACCAGCAATTTGTCGCCGACATCGACCAGGGCGTAGTTGAATTCCGGGTGGACGTTCAGCGCCTGGTTGGCCGGGATGGTCCACGGGGTCGTGGTCCAGATCACGATCGAAGCCGGTTTGGCCAGCGATGGCAGACCGAATGCGGCAGCCAGCTTGGCTTCATCGGCAATCGGGAAGGCCACGTCGATGGTCGAGGACTTCTTGTTCTCGTACTCGACTTCCGCTTCGGCCAGGGCCGAGCCGCAATCGAAGCACCAGTTCACAGGCTTGAGGCCCTTGAACACGAAACCGCCCTTGACGATTTCTGCCAGGGCGCGGATTTCACCGGCCTCGTTCTTGAAGTCCATGGTCTTGTAGGGGTTGGCGAAATCGCCCAACACGCCCAGACGGATGAATTCGGACTTCTGGCCTTCGATCTGCTCGGTGGCATACGCCCGGCAGAGTTCACGGGTCTTGTCCGCGCCCAGGTTCTTGCCGTGGGTCACTTCGACTTTGTGCTCGATCGGCAGACCGTGGCAGTCCCAGCCCGGAACATAAGGCGCGTCAAAGCCCGACAGGGTCTTCGAGCGGATGATCATGTCCTTGAGAATCTTGTTCAGCGCATGACCGATGTGAATCGTGCCGTTGGCGTACGGAGGACCGTCGTGCAGTACGAACTTCGGACGATCCTTGCCAATCTCGCGCAACTTTCCGTACAGGCCAATACTGTCCCAGCGCTGCAGAATCTGCGGTTCGCGCTGTGGCAGGCCGGCCTTCATTGGGAAGGCGGTGTCCGGAAGGTTTAGCGTGGCTTTATAGTCGGTCATTTAAGGCTCTTCATTAGCGATTGGCGCTAGGTGCGACAGGGCACGGGCGGCGGCGACATCCGCATTGATCGCCGTCTTAAGCGCCTCCAGAGAGGCGAAACGCTGCTCTTCACGCAGCTTTTGGTGGAAAACCACCGTCATACGCCGGTCATACAGATCGCCGGCAAAATCTAAAAGATGGACTTCGAGGTGGGCTTTGCCATCTCCCTGGACCGTAGGTCGAACGCCGATATTGGCGACGCCTGGCCAGGTCTTGCCGTCGAGGTCGACGCTGACCAGGTAAACCCCGGTAAACGGCACGCGACGGCGCTTGAGTTGAATATTGGCCGTTGGCGTACCCAACTGACGCGCCAGTTTCTGGCCATGCAACACCCGCCCGGCAATCCGGTACGGGCGGCCAAGCAGACGTTCGGCAAGGGCAAAGTCAGCAGCCGCCAGCGCATTACGCACCTGTGTGCTGCTGACCCGGATACCGTCGAGTTCGACAGTCTGCGCCGCTTCAACGGTAAAGCCCTGCATGACGCCGGCCTGTTGCAGGAAATCGAAATCCCCTACCCGGTCACAGCCGAAACGGAAGTCGTCGCCGACTTCAAGATGCTGCACGCCCAGGCCATCCACCAGAATGGTGTCTACAAACTCGCTGGCGCTGAGCTTGCTCAGACGCTGGTTGAAGGCGAGGCACAAGACCCGGTCAACGCCTTCGGCAGCGAGCAGCTGCAACTTGTCGCGCAGGCGTGCCAAACGGGCCGGTGCCGTGTCCGGCGCGAAAAACTCACGCGGCTGCGGCTCGAAAATCACCACGCAGCTGGGCACGCCCAATTCAAGCGCACGCTCACGCAGTCGCGCCAGGATAGCCTGGTGGCCACGGTGTACACCGTCAAAGTTGCCAATAGTGGCGACACAGCCCCGATGCTGGGGGCGCAGATTTTGGAGGCCTCGAACCAGCTGCATAACGCGCTTCTTGCTCATAAAGTGGTCGATTATAACCACACCCGGCGGCCGACGACAGGCAACACCGTATCCCAAAGTGATCGAGCCGACAAAAACGCCGGCCCACCCGTGTTTATCGAGGCCCGGGCCTTAGCCCAACGCCTTGCGATTAAAGTCGCGCAAGCGAAAACCCATCAACACTAACATCCCGAAATACGCCACCACACCGGCGACCACCAATGCCCCCAGGCGCAGGAACCGCTCAAGCATATGCCCTTGATCCCAGGCTGGCATAAAGTGCATCGCACCCAGCAACACGCCTGACATCACCGTCACCGCGATCACCAGCTTCAAGCCGAATACCCCCCAGCCCGGTTGTGGCTGGTACATCTGCTGTTTGCGCAGTTGATAGAAGAGCAACCCGGCGTTGATACAGGCACCGCCACTGATGGCGAGCGCCAAACCAGCGTGAGCCAGCGGACCGATCAGCATGAGGTTGAACAGCTGGGTGATGATCAAGGTGAAAATTGCGATCTTTACCGGCGTGCGGATGTTTTGTTGCGCATAAAAGCCCGGTGCCAGCACTTTAATCACGATGATCCCGAGCAACCCGACCGAATAGGCGATCAACGCACGCTGGGTCATGGCCGCATCAAATGCATTGAATTGACCGTACTGGAACAGCGAAACCGTCAACGGCTCGGCCAGAATCCCCAACGCCAGGGAACATGGCAGCACCAGCACGAAGCACAGGCGCAGGCCCCAGTCGAGGATTCGCGAATATTCATGTCGATCCTTGTTGGCGTAGGTCTTGGCCAGGGTCGGCAACAGGATCGTGCCCAATGCCACGCCCAGCACGCCGGACGGCAGCTCCATCAAACGGTCGGCGTAGTACATCCAAGACACGGAACCGGCGACCAGGAACGAAGCGAAAATAGTGTTGATGATCAGCGAGATCTGACTCACGGACACCCCGAGAATCGCCGGCAGCATCTGCTTCATGACCCGCCAGACCCCCGTATCACGCAGATTCAGGCGCGGCAGCACCAGCATGCCGATCTTTTTCAGGTGTGGCAGCTGATACAACAGCTGCGCCAGGCCGCCGGCCAGAACCGCCCAGCCAAGCGCCATCACCGGCGGATCGAAGTACGGCGTCAGGAACACCGCAAAAATGATCATGCTGACGTTCAACAGGGTCGGCACAAAGGCCGGCACCGAAAAGCGGTTCCATGTGTTGAGGATCGCGCCCGCCAGCGAGGACAGGGAAATCAGCAGGATGTAAGGAAAGGTCACCCGCAGCAGGCTGGAGGTCAGCTCGAATTTTTCCGGCGTATCGGTAAAGCCCGGCGCCGTCACCCAGATGACCCAGGGGGCGGCAATCATCCCCAGCGCGGTCACCACGGCCAGCACCAGCGTCAGCAGACCCGAGACGTAAGCAATGAACGTTCGCGTCGCTTCCTCGCCCTTCTGGCTTTTGTATTCGGCAAGAATCGGCACAAAAGCCTGGGAGAAGGCGCCCTCCGCGAAGATACGCCGCAACAGATTGGGCAATTTGAAGGCGATGAAGAACGCGTCGGTCGCCATTCCCGCACCAAATATGCGTGCAATGAGGGTGTCACGAACGAAGCCCAGGATCCGGGAAAGCATCGTGATAGAGCTGACGGCGGCCAACGATTTGAGCAGATTCATTGAAAGAGTTTGTGCCTGTCGATAAACAGCAGGCGAACTGAGCGCCTACTTATGCGATACTCCGCGCCGCAACAGCACAGAGCCAAAGCTCGCGAGTTTACAGGTCGCACGCCGGAAAGAAATATTCTGTGCCACCGACCTCATGAAAACGTGACGAGCGAAGGCAAGACAAGGCGAAAACAGGCGAGAAAGCGGAGTTGACGAACGTCAATGAGCATTTCAAGACTGTTTTCAACGCTGTATTGCCGAGCACAGTAGTTTTCAAGGGGTCGGGACCTACCACTTAGCGGAACGTTTCCTCCGCCCTTGACAACACTGCAACTCATCGGCATGATTCGCGGCCTATTTTGATTGCTATTTCCTAAAAGTCTTTCGAGGAGCTCGACGGTGGCCAACTCACCTTCCGCCAAAAAACGTGCAAAACAGGCTGAGAAGCGTCGCAGCCACAACGCCAGCCTGCGTTCCATGGTTCGTACCTACATCAAGAATGTAGTTAAGGCCATCGACGCAAAAGACGCTGAAAAAGCTCAAGCTGCTTACGTTCTGGCCGTGCCAGTTATCGACCGTATGGCCGATAAAGGCATCATCCACAAGAACAAAGCCGCTCGCCATAAGAGCCGCCTGAATGGCCACGTCAAGGCCCTGAACGTTGCCGCTGCTGCCTAAGCGACACGCTCATTAAAAAACCGACCTCAGGGTCGGTTTTTTATTGCCTGCAATTTGATGAACACACAAAAAACTGTGGGGGCGAGCTTGCTCACCCCCACAGTTCTGATTGGGTCAGATTATTGGGTGTTCGCCCAAGGAAGAATCGGAATCGCCGTGACGGCATTCTGCGGGCTACCCTCGATCAAACGGTCGCTGTACACCAGATACACCAGCGTATTGCGCTTCTTGTCGAGGAAACGCACCACCTGCATGGTCTTGAAGACCAGCGAAGTGCGCTCCTTGAATACTTCGTCGCCATCCTTGAGCTCACCCTTGAAGCTGATCGGCCCGACCTGCCGGCAAGCGATGGACGCCTCGGCGCGATCCTCGGCCAATCCAAGACCCCCCTTCACACCACCGGTCTTGGCGCGTGAGAGATAGCAGGTCACGCCATCGACCTTGGGATCATCAAAGGCCTCGACCACGATCCGGTCATTTGGCCCGACGAACTTGAACACCGTCGAGACCTGACCGATTTCTTCCGCCGAAGCCAGCAAGGGCATCGCCAACAGCAAGCCCAACAATCCTTTTGCCACGCGCATTCAGATATTCCTTCAGACCAGAATCAGGTTATCGCGGTGAACCAGCTCCGGCTCTGCCATGTAACCCAATAGACCGACAATCGCCTCGGACGACTGACCGATGATTTTTTGTGCTTCCAGCGCACTGTAGTTGGCCAGGCCACGGGCGATTTCACGACCGTCCGGCGCCACGCACACCACCATCTCACCGCGACGGAAGCTGCCCTGAACCAGCTTGACCCCGACCGGCAGCAAGCTCTTGTTACCCTGGGACAACGCCACCACCGCCCCTGCATCCAGCACCAATGTGCCGCGGGTTTGCAGATGCCCGGCCAGCCATTGTTTGCGCGCCGCCAGCATGCCGCGTTCAGGCGAGAGCAAGGTGCCGATGCGCTCGCCCGCCTTCAGGCGATCCAGCACGCGCTCAAGGCGCCCACCGACGATGATCGTATGAGCACCCGAACGCGCCGCCAGACGCGCCGCGCGCAATTTGGTCTGCATGCCGCCACGCCCCAGCGCACCACCAGTGCCACCCGCTACCGCATCGAGCGCCGGATCATCGGCACGCGCTTCGTAAATCAACTTGGCATCGGGATTGTTGCGCGGGTCGGCGTCGAACATGCCATCGCGATCGGTCAGGATCACCAGCAGATCAGCCTCGACCAGGTTGGCCACCAACGCCGCCAGGGTATCGTTATCGCCGAAACGGATTTCATCGGTGACCACGGTGTCATTCTCGTTGATCACCGGAATAACCTTCAGCTCCACCAGCGCACGCAAGGTACTGCGGGCATTCAGGTAGCGCTTGCGGTCGGACAGGTCGTCGTGAGTCAGGAGAATCTGCGCCGTGTGCCGGCCGTGCTCGGCAAAGCTCGACTCCCAGGCCTGCACCAGCCCCATCTGGCCGATTGCAGCGGCGGCCTGAAGCTCGTGCATCGCACTGGGTCGCGCAGTCCAGCCCAGACGACTCATGCCGGCCGCCACCGCCCCGGAGGACACCAGCACCAGCTCGACGCCCGCCTCATGCAAAGCCACCATCTGCTCAACCCAGACACTCATTGCCGCGCGATCCAGGCCCTTGCCGTCCGCCGTCAGCAAAGCGCTGCCGATCTTCACGACCCAACGCCGCGCACCTGTCACCTTGCTCCGCATCATCTTCAACCTTAGCTTGAGGGCAACGCGACCTAGCACTGCCCGTGACGTTATTCGTGGTTATTCGTGACCAACGATCGATTTCCAGATACCAAAACGCCGCTCAATTGAGCGGCGCTTAAGTTTATCGCAACGAATCAGTCACGCACGTAAATGATTTCCGGACCGTCTTCGTCATCCACGTCTTCTTCATCCCAATCATCGTCGCCGATGTCGTGGACCGACTTCACCCCGCTGCGACGCAGGGCACGCTGATCGTCCAGCGCTTGCAGCTGGGCACGCGCCTCGTCTTCAATGCGCTGATCGAGCTCTGCCAGCTCCTCCCGGTAGGCGGGATCATTGGCCAGACGATCGGCGCGATCTTCCAGATAGCGCATGATGTCGTGGCACAAGCGCTCGGTGTTCTGCTTGGCGATGGCCGAAATCACATAGACCGGACCTGTCCACTCCAGGCGATCAACGATTTCCTTGACGCGTGCATCATGCTCTTCTTCAAGAATCTGGTCGCATTTGTTCAGGACCAACCAACGATCACGCTCAGCCAGGGACGGACTGAACTTGGTCAATTCGTTAACGATGACTTCTGCGGCGTCCGGAGCACTGGTGTCATCCAGCGGCGCCATGTCGACGAGGTGCAGCAGCAGACGGGTACGCGACAAGTGCTTGAGGAAGCGAATGCCCAGACCCGCGCCTTCGGAAGCACCTTCGATCAGGCCCGGAATGTCCGCAACCACGAAGCTTTTCCAGCGATCGACGCTGACCACGCCGAGGTTTGGCACCAGCGTGGTGAACGGGTAGTCGGCAACTTTCGGCTTGGCCGCCGATACCGAACGGATAAAGGTACTTTTGCCAGCGTTCGGCAAGCCCAGCAGACCCACGTCCGCCAGCACTTTCATTTCCAGCTTGAGATCACGCTGCTCGCCCGGCTTGCCCGGCGTAGTCTGGCGCGGTGCACGGTTGGTACTGGATTTGAAACGCGTGTTACCCAGACCGTGCCAGCCGCCATGGGCCACCAGCAGCTTCTGGCCAGCCTTGGTCAGGTCACCGATCACTTCCTGAGTCGCGGAATCGATCACGGTGGTGCCGACCGGAACGCGCAGAACCAGATCCTCACCCTTCTTGCCGGTGCAGTCGGTGCTGCCACCATTGGAGCCACGCTCGGCATCGAAGTGCCGGGTGTAACGGTAATCCACCAGGGTATTGAGGTTTTCGTCGGCGATCATGTAGACCGAGCCGCCATCACCACCATCACCACCGTTCGGACCACCGTTCTCGATGAATTTCTCGCGCCGGAAACTCATGCAACCGTTACCGCCGTCGCCAGCCTTTACTCGAATCGATACTTCATCAACAAACTTCATAACACAACGCCTCTCGCCATACGGACGAGCCGAAAAACACTAAGACATAAGACTCTTGCAAAAATGAGCGCAGCGACCTCAATCAACGACCGCACAATCCAGCGCGCCGACAGCCCATACAAACAGTTTTGCAAGAGACTCACCCCACAAACGAAAAAGCCCCGTCGCGAGACAGGGCTTTTCCAGCGATCGCGCAATTAAGCTGCGACTACGCTCACATAACGACGACCGAAGGCGCCTTTTACTTCGAACTTGATCACGCCTTCGACTTTAGCGAAGAGGGTGTGATCTTTACCCATGCCAACGCCGTAGCCAGCGTGGAATTGGGTGCCGCGCTGACGCACGATGATGTTGCCTGCTTTGATAGCCTGGCCGCCATACATCTTCACGCCAAGGCGTTTGGCTTCTGAGTCGCGACCGTTACGGGTACTACCACCAGCTTTTTTGTGTGCCATGAGTTCAATTCTCCTAGTGAGGAATTAGGCTGTAATTAAGCCTGAATACCGGTGATTTTGATCTCGGTGTACCACTGGCGGTGGCCCATACGCTTCATGTGGTGCTTACGGCGACGGAACTTGATGATGCGGACTTTATCGTGACGACCTTGGGAGATCACTTCAGCCACAACGGTAGCGCCAGCAACAACTGGAGCACCGATATTCACGTCGTCACCATTGGCAACCAACAGAACGCGATCAAAGGTAACGGATTCGCCGGTAGCGACTTCCAGTTTTTCGATCTTCAGGTATTCACCTGGGGCGACTTTGTACTGCTTGCCGCCAGTAACGATTACTGCATAAGACATGGTATTTCTCCGATAATCCTGCTCACCCAGCTCTTTATAAGAAGAGGTATTGGCTGGCATGGCTGCATGGGGCTGGAAGGCCCGCTTGCAATTGCGTAAGGCAGGTGCTGCCCAGGAAGTTCAGGGTGCGCGATTGTACGCAAGGCACGAGCGCCTTGCAATAGGCCGTCCATCGCGCCTTGACACCTGCCGACGCGGGTCCTAGCATGCCGCGCAACCCTTCTGGAGCAACTGTCGCTGATGCAACCCCAAGCTTTCTACCGCGCGGTGGCGGACGATTTTAGCGCCGTCGACGGCATCATCAAGAAGCAGCTGACTTCCCGAGTGCCGCTGGTATCGAAAATCGGCGATTACATCACCTCGGCCGGCGGCAAACGCCTGCGTCCTTTATTAGTCTTGTTGTGCGGCAAGGCACTGGGTCGCGAAGGCGATGACCTGCGCCTGCTGGCAGCCACCATCGAATTCCTGCATACAGCGACCCTGTTGCACGATGACGTGGTGGACATGTCCGGCATGCGCCGTGGTCGCTCGACCGCCAATGCGATGTGGGGCAACGCCCCCAGCGTGCTGGTGGGCGACTTCCTGTATTCGCGCTCCTTCGAAATGATGGTCGAGCTCGGCTCCATGCCGGTGATGAAGATCCTCTCGCAAGCCACGCGCATCATCGCCGAAGGCGAAGTGCTGCAGCTGTCGAAGGTCCGTGACGCCAGCACCACCGAAGAAACCTACATGGAAGTCATCCGCGGCAAGACCGCGATGCTCTTCGAGGCATCGACCCACAGTGCCGCAGCCCTGTGCGAAGCCACGCCGGAGCAGGCTGAAGCCATGCGCACGTTCGGCGATCATCTGGGCGTAGCCTTCCAGTTGGTCGACGACTTGCTGGACTACAAGGGCGACGCAGAAACCCTGGGCAAGAACGTCGGTGACGATCTGGCTGAAGGCAAGCCAACCCTGCCGCTGATCTACACCATGCGCGAGGGCACGCCGGAACAAGCTGCACTGGTGCGCAAGGCGATCCAGAAAGGGGGTATCGAAGACCTGGAAAGCATCCGCGAAGCCGTGGAAGCCTCGGGTTCCCTGGACTACACCGCGCAACTGGCCCGCGACTACGTGGCCCGCGCGATCAAATGCCTCGAGGCGCTGCCTGCCAGCGAATACCGCGATGCATTGGTCGAGCTGAGCGAGTTCGCGGTCGCCCGCACGCACTGACAAACACTGCAAAACACTGTCGGAGCGAGCTTGCTCGCGATTAGGGACTTACATTCAACATTCTTGTTGCCTGAAAGGACGCTATCGCGAGCAAGCTCGCTCCCACAGGCTTGATCCCCACAGGTTTTCCTGCGCTGTGCCCGCTCCCGCCTAAAACCCTATACAATGTGCGCTTTTTAGCGATCCTGAATCCAAAGGAGCCTTAGTGAGCACGTTGCCACCCTGCCCGAAATGCAATTCCGAATACACCTACGAAGATGGCGCCCAACTGATTTGCCCCGAGTGCGCCCACGAGTGGTCCGCCAACGGTGAAGCCGAAGCCGTGTCCGATGACACCGTTAAAAAGGATTCGGTCGGCAATGTCCTGCAGGACGGCGACACCATCACCGTGATCAAGGACCTAAAGGTCAAGGGCACATCCCTGGTGGTCAAGGTCGGCACCAAGGTCAAGAACATTCGCCTGTGCGATGGCGATCACGATATCGACTGCAAGATCGACGGTATCGGCCCGATGAAACTCAAATCCGAGTTCGTCAGAAAAGTCTGATTCCGCTGTATTCCATCCCGCGCCAAGCGTGGGATGGTGCTTCGCCCTCCCCCGTCCCGCCTCTCTCGCAGTAGCCAGCCGCCAGCCGTTTTGACCTTGCGCAGTCTTTACCCCGGAAAAGCCACAATCCGTCGATAGATGCTTGCTATTCTGATAATAAGAATTATTCTCATTGAAACCCTTTTCAATGGAGATGACGCATGACTTATTTGATCGATGCCTGGCTGGACCGCCCACACCCTTACCTGAGAATCCTGCATCGGGAAACCGGGGAAGTCTGTGCGGTACTTGAAGAGGAAGCCTTGAGCGAACTGCAGGATCAGGGTGATCTGGACGTCAATGGCCTGAGCTCCTGCGAGCCGATGGTACTCAAGGAACTGGTGCGCAATCTGTTTCTGTTCTGCTATGCCCGGGCCTTGCGCCCGCACACTGAACCGCACCATAAAATCGAATTATGAAAAACGCCGCAAGCCCCTGTAGGAGCGAGCCTGCTCGCGAAAAACTCAAAGACACCGCGTTCATTGAGAATGGCCGCGCTACCGTTGTCGCCCATCGCGAGCAGGCTCGCGCCTACAGGTAATCAGCAGGTCTTACAGAACGTCGAGCAGCTCGACGTCGAATACCAGCACGCTGTGCGGCGGAATGCTGCCAACGCCTTGCGCGCCGTAAGCCAGCTCGCTCGGCACGTACAGACGCCATTTGCTGCCGGCATTCATCAGTTGCAGGGCTTCGGTCCAGCCAGCGATCACGCCGCCGACCGGGAATTCTGCAGGCTGACCACGCTCATAGGAGCTGTCGAATACAGTGCCGTCGATCAGGGTGCCGTGGTAGTGGGTACGCACGGTGTCTTCACGGGATGGCTTGGCGCCTTCACCGGCAGTCAGCACTTCGAACTGCAGACCGGAAGCCAGGGTGGTGATGCCTTCACGCTTGGCGTTCTCGGCCAGGAAGGCCAGGCCTTCGCCAGCAGCCGCTTCAGCCTTGGCTGCCGCTTCGGCTTGCATGATTTCGCGGATGACCTTGAAGCTGGCGGACATTTCTTCCTGGCCCACACGGCTCGGCTTACCGGCGAATGCGTCGGTCAGACCGGCAAGGATCGCGTCCAGGCTAACGCCCGGTGGCGGGTTATCACGCAGCTGGTCGCCCAACTGACGGCCAATACCGTAGCTGACGCGGGTTTCGTCGGTGGACAGATTTACTTCGGACATGACACTGCTCCGCTGTGCGGACGGCCCTGGAACTTGCCGTGCGTGCACAGCGCGTCCCGGAGCGCCCGGAACCAAAAGGGCCAGCAGACTAGCACAGTTGCCACGGGTTGATGAGGGACGTCAGCCCTGTCGCGAATAACCAAGGTCGATCGGCACCTTCAGGTGTTCTTCGACGTCACCCAGCCCGCACATCTCGTCATGGACCAAGGTGTGCACGAGGTTGAAATTCAACTTGGGAAAGGAGTGCAGCACTTCACGCGCGTGCTCGACTGAACGCAGGTGAAACATCTGCCCGCGAGCATCGCTCAATGGATATGCCGCGCCATGCATCCGCGCTTCCAGCAGGTAGATACCGCCTTCCATGGAGATCAGGTTCAGCTCATCGACCTTCCCGGCGACAGCATAGGCATTCAACTCTTGCAGGTTCATGAACGCACCTCACGCATTGGCGAGCCAAGACATCTACAGGGATATGCCTCGGCGCGTCAAAGCACAAGCCACAAACGATGCCGCCCGTCTGTTTGGGCAAAATCCCCTGTGGCGAACGAGCTTGCTCGCCGCAGGGGGCATGCCTGGTGTCAGTGCTTGGTCAGCTTATCCAGATAACCCATGGCAAACGCCGACACCACGAACGTCATGTGAATGATCACGTACCACTTCAAATGCTCGGGATCGACGTTTTTGGCGTCCATGAAAATCCGCAGCAAATGGATGGAGGAAATGGCCACGATGGACGCCGCCACCTTCATCTTCAATGAAGACGAATCCATGGTGCCCAGCCAATTGAGCTTTTCCTTGTGTTCGTCGATATCCAGTTGGGAAACGAAGTTCTCGTAGCCGGAAATCATCACCATCACCAGCAAACCGCCCACCAGTGCCATGTCGATCAGCGACAGCAGCACCAGGATCAGGTCCGACTCGGCCATCGAAAAGACGTTGGGAATGACGTGGAAGACTTCCTGGAAGAATTTCAGTGCTAGCGCCAACAGTCCCAGGGACAGCCCGAAATAGATCGGAGCCAGCAGCCAGCGGGATGCATACATTGCATTTTCGATAAAGCGTTCCATTGAATCTCACACGTGGTCTGAAATGGCCGCGAGTATAACAGTCGCCTGTGTATGCCCAAAAGCAGCCAGAAACCGTTGAGAAATCCGCCACCTGCGCGTATGTGTCAAATTTTTTCTGCTAGTGTCCAAACTATTGACAGCCGCGTGATATCGGACAGGAAGAGTGGAAATGGATGTGCGACTAACGTTAACGAGTGCTGGAGTTTGCCTGGCCCTGTTGCTGGGCGCCTGCTCACCCGGCGAAGAGAAACGTCAGGTCAGCCTCGAGGAAAAGACCGCGCAGTTCGAAAAATCCCTGGACGCCATCACCGACCCTAAACTCAAGGATGCCGTGGCTGAACTGGGCGGCTCGCTGTTGCTGCTGGAACGCGCGCAGCTCAAGCTCGACAGCAAACCCGTGGAAACCGAGTACGGCGACGACGCCCTCGCCGTACTCAAGCACTACCCCACGCCACAGGCCCTGGTCGATACCTATATCAATGGCCTGTTCGTGCTGCGCAAAGACTCCAGTTCCGACTACCTGATCGACCTGCAACCGGTGTTCCCCTTCAATTTCAACATTCCCGCCGCGTTCCTGTTTCCCCATGGACTGGAATGGCAGTCGGTCACCCTGAACAACAAACGCGTCATCGCTTTCCAGCCGGAATGGTCGGAAACCGACCCGGGCATTCAATTGAGCCCGTCGAGCTCCAACCTGACCAGCCCCGATGACCTGACCGTGACCTACCCGTTCATCGAAGGCCTGGACATCGACCACAAGAACCAGCCACAACCGGTGAGTCTGCAAGGCAAGCTGGAAGTCATTGCACCGCGCCGGCTCTACAGCTTCGACTTGACGAAAAAGGACGTTGGCCAGACTCGCACCAACGACAACCTCAGCGTCACCTTGCTCAAGCTGACCCACAACTACGCCGAAATAGAGTTCAACAACAACGCACCGCTTGCACCCGAGATTGACGAAACCCCACTGAACCCGGTGATCGTCCAGGCCAGGGACGCCACCGGGCAATTTCTCACGCGCTCGGGGTCAATCAACGAAACCGCCTCGCAAATCGCCTTCTATCAACAACAGCTGGCAAAAATGCAGCAGCAGAAAACCTGGACCGACGCGTTCGGCAAACAACTCGACGAAGAACAACGCGCCTTTGAAAAGCAACAAACCCACCATTACTCGAAGGTGTACTTCAACGGGCCGATCGAAACCCTCGAAGTCAGCCTGCTGGATTTTTCCGGAGCCACCGTAACGCGCAAGGACCTGAACCTGCCGGTCCGACGCTTCGACCGTCACACCACGGAGAAAACCATCCAGCCACTGAGCTTTCCTGTGGTGGTGTATGACGACCAGGCGTCGACCTGGCTCAAGGGCGCCGCATTGACGGAGGAACAACTGAAGAAAGGGGTCAACATCAGTCAATCGGTCGATGACCCCAGCGCTGCAAGGGTCGAATTCAGTCACCTCAAGAGCTTCAATGACGAACTGCTCGGCTCGTCCTTCAACCCCGGCGACAGCCCCGTCAGTTTCTTCACCGAGGACAGTCGCGGCAAACGCGACGAGCCCATCGAACTACCCGCAGAGGCCTACCAGGTCGATCCACTGCGCGGCACCATCACCTATGACCTGAACCTGTTTCCGGAAACACCGGCTTACGTGGTGGGCTCCATGCCGCTGTTCCTGGCCACGGTCGAGAAAAAGCCCCTCGACGCCCATCAACTGCCCAAGGGGCTTGAGCTAAAGGGCAATGCACTGGTGGTGGATCTGAAAGTGTTTCCCGATCAGGACTGGCGTTTTTTCGCCAAGGATGACAGCGGCAACTACCTGAAGGAAATTCTGGCGGTCAACCATGATGCGAGTGCAGAAGGCCCGGGATTATTTGCCGTGCATTACTTCTACGGGCAACCCACGCAGCTGGAAACCTATCAGCGAACTGACCTCACCACCGTGCAATATGGTTTCGAGGTCAAGCTCGACAAGGCCGACACGTCCCATCTGGTCCAATAGCGCTTAATGCTCGGGCCGGAACTCGAAGCCACCGACGCTACGGCAACGACCACCGTTGATTTCCCGCAACTGGGCTTGCAGATGCAGGCACCAGATCTGCGGGTCATCGGCCAGTTCATAACCGTGCAAGGTCAGGCTTTCAACAATAGTGTCGAGTATCGACTCAGCGACAAAAGGTCCATGAAACGGGCCTTGAGCCTTGATGGCTGAAGGTTGTTCGCCCGCCATTCCGGCAGCGAAGAGTAAGGTCCACATGCCCGTATCGCCCGCCAACGGTTTGATGGCGCATTCGATACGGGTCACAAGACCCAGGCATTGACGGGTGAGGCAGAGGTTGCGCGACATGGCGGCGACCCTCGTTAGATCCGGTATTCAGCCCCCAAGCGAAGGCTGTCTCGATCCAGTGATTACTGTCGATATCCTTGAGCAGAGAATAGAAGAAAAGTCTGACTAGCACGTCAGGCAAGACCAGAAGGCGCCGAATGGTCATTGTGTGAATATTGACGTCAGAGTGATGGCACTTTGGGATACACACAAACAAATGTGGGAGCGAGCCTGCTCGCGATAACAGACTGACAGTCAACAAACATGCTGAATGTTAATCCGTCATCGCGAGCAGGCTCGCTCCCACAGTGGAACGGTTTAATCCCTGGATTGTTTTGTATCAGGCCGGTTTGGCTTCGACCAGTGCCTCCTGCGCCGCCTCTTTCTCGGCTTCCTTCAGATCGTCTTCGCTGATCATTTCCGCGATGACCCGCAAGCGCTCAACCACCCGCGCGTTGACACTGCCTTCAGGAAACTCGCCATTCTCATCCGGCTCACCCGCCGGCTCGCCTACCAGCAAGCTCAAGGCCTCGTCCGCCTGGCGCACCGCGTAGACATGGAACAGCCCTGCGCGCACCGCCGTCAGCACTTTTTCGTCGAGCATCAGCGTCGCGACGTTGGCATGGGGAATGATTGCCCCTTGCTCGCCGGTCAGCCCACGGGCTTCGCAGAGACGGAAGAACCCTTCGATCTTCTCGTTGACCCCACCCACCGCCTGCACTTCACCGAACTGGTTGATCGAACCGGTGATTGCAAAACACTGCTTGAGTGGGGTTTTCGACAGTGCCGAGATCAGCGTGCACGCCTCGCCCAGCGACGCACTGTCGCCATCGACATAACCGTAGGATTGTTCCAGCGCAATACTCGCGGAAATCGCCAACGGGAATTCCTGGGCATAACGACTGCCCAGGTACCCGGTGAGGATCATCACGCCTTTGGAGTGAATCGGCTGACCCAGGTTGACCTCACGTTCGATATCGACGATACCGCTGCCGCCCGGATACACCGTGGCAGAAATCCGCGCCGGCACACCGAAGGCCGAATCGCCGACTTCCAGCACCGTCAAGCCGTTGCACTTGCCGACGGCCGCGCCATCGGTGTCGATCAGGATGATCCCGGCGAGCATGTCGTCGAGAATCCGCGCCGACACACGCCCGGTACGGGTGGCCTTGGCCTTGAGCGCTCGTTCGATGTGGCCGGCATCGGTCATTTCATCACTCGCCAGATGACGAATGAAATCCGCCTCGCTGACCAGTTGGAACAGATCACCAATGCGTGCCGACAAACGCCCCTGGTGCTCAGCCAAACGTGCGCTGTAGGTAGCCAGTCGCGCCACCGCATCGGCGGTCAACGGCGCCATGCCTTCTTCCGAAGTACGGGTTTTGAGCAACTGGGCGAACTGCTCCAGGCTCTCGTCGACCATCGGGATATCTTCATCGAAATCCACCAGGACGCGGAACATTTCCTGGAAGTCCGGATCGAGGTCCTGCAGCGTGTAGTAGAGCGAACGGGCTCCGATGATCACGACTTTGACCTGCAACGGAATGTT
Source organism: Pseudomonas mohnii (assembly GCF_900105115.1). Lineage (NCBI taxonomy): Bacteria > Pseudomonadati > Pseudomonadota > Gammaproteobacteria > Pseudomonadales > Pseudomonadaceae > Pseudomonas > Pseudomonas mohnii. The sequence continues at coordinate 4,177,263 of NZ_FNRV01000001.1, read as the reverse complement.
TTGCGGGGTCAGGGTCACGGTGGCCAGGCGCCCCAGTTCACCCAGCGGTGATTCCATTTTCAGCTTGCGCGATTGCAGGGCGCGTTTCAGCGCATCCCATACAAACGGCTCGCTGAGCATTTTTTCCGCTTCAAGGATCAGGAAGCCGCCGTTGGCCCGATGCAACGCCCCCGGCCGCAGCTGGCGATAGGTGGTGTACAGCGCGCCTTGGTCAGTGCTGTATTCGATCCGGCCAAACAGGTTTTCATAAGTCGGGTGCGGCTCAAACACCACGGGCGCACCGCCACTGGAGGCATGACCGACCACCAGGCTCGGCGCGTACTGTTCTTCCAGCAGTTTGCGGGCGACGGCGTCAGTCTTGCTGTCGTCCACCAGTTGCTCGACCACGGTCTTGAGCAGGTACACCTGCATGGCTTGCAGGTAACCGCACACGGCGGCGTTCTCTGCGTACTTTTCCGACAACGGCGAAAGCAACGGCTGCAAGGCCAGGGTGATGGTTTCTTCGTTGAGATGGCGCAGCTGATTGCTCGACTCGCGCTTCCATTGCGGCAGGCTGGCCAGCTCTTCGTTCAGACGCTCTTCCAGCGCGGAAATGTCGTCATGGAAGCGTTCACGCTCGGCTTCCGGCAACTGGGCGAACTCCGCCTCGTCCAGCGCCTTGCCCTCGGCCATCGGGGTGAAGGCGATGTTGCTGCTGTCTCGGTAGAGCGCGACATCCTTCTCCAGAGCCAGACGCTCGATGATATCCAGCGCCTTGTCGTAGCGCTGGTTGAAGGCGCGGTCGATGGCACTTTTCTTTTGTTGATAGGACGGGTGCTCGAACACCGCTGGAAAGGTGGCCAGCAGGTTGTCGATCAAGCCGTTGATGTCGCCGATGAAGGCGCCGGCGGTGCCCGACGGCAATTCCAGTGCGCGGGGCTCGCGCGGCTCATCGAAATTATTGACGTAGACCCAGTCCGCCGGGGTCTGCTGGCGTTTGGCTTCGGCCTTCAGGTAGCGTTTGACGAACGAAAACCGGCCGGTGCCGGGTTCACCCATGACGAACACGTTGTAACCGGGGCGTGGCATGGCCACACCGAACTGCAAGGCTTCGACCGCACGTTCCTGGCCAAGCACACCGCGGAAGGGCTCCAGATCATTAGTGGTAGAGAAGCTGAACTGTTCAGCGGAAAACGGACGGGTCAGCGCTTCAGGCGCTAGACGCAAGCTGGCAGCAACAGGATCAGGCATCGGGCTTCCTTACATCAGGCGGGGCAGATAGCGGCATTCTGGCGCTGCCCATGCCCGACTGGCAAGGAGCGCCTTAACCAAAGCATAGAGAACTCGAAACCCCTGTACAGAGCCGCGCCAATTCACTGTTTTCAACGAATGTTTTGCAAAAAATCACGGAACCGCTTGATCGTGCCTAAACTCCAAACTGCGCGGCTGGACTAATAACCGGCCCAACTGGCGCCGGAACGGGCCAAACCCCCTTTTCCATTGGTACGCATCTAAAAGAGAACAAAGCTATGAAACGGATTCTTCTCGGTACTCTCTTCACCGTTGCATCCCTCAACGCCATGGCTCAAGCGCCAGGCGGTCCGGATTGCGGTTGGGGCAACATGCTGTTCGAAGGTCAGCGTGGTACTCCGGCTCACTTCCTGGCATCCACCACCAACGGCACTTCCGGTAACGCAACCTTCGGCATGACTTCCGGGACCAACGGTTGCGCAACCAACGCGTCGCTGACCTATGGCGGCAAATCCTGGTTCGCCATGAATGGCATGATGAACGAGCTGTCCGAAGACATGGCTAAAGGTCAGGGCGAAGCGCTGACCACTTACGCCGTGGTACTGGGCGTGGCGCCGGAAGACCGTGCGCACTTCGCCGCCGTCACTCACGAGCACTTCCAACAGATCTTCAGCAAAGCTGACGTGACCGCTGAAGATGTTCATACCAACACCCTGGCCGTTCTGAAAAACGACCCTCGTCTGGCCAAGTACGCCACTCAAGCTTAAGCTCGACTCGACCCCGCTTCTTCAGGGAAGCGGGTTTTGTTTTTTGGACCTGCCCCTCTTTGGGTCTTTGTTTTTTTTCGAATTAAGTTGCCACTTATGCTCAAACGCCTTGCCTGGCTGGCGCTCAGTATCTGCGCCCCGCTGTCCGCCGCGTCTCAAGTCGATCCACAACGTTTGCAGCAACTGGCCAACGACCCTTTCTGGATTTCCCTGGGTCATTACGAAACCGCCAAGCTCGGCGGCTGGCGCAGCTACGTCAGTGACAAAAAATTCTTCCTCGCCGCCGATGGCAATGAACACCCTGATCACGAACTGGCGGCCACCGTGCAAGCGCTGTATGCCCCGGCCAGTGCTGGCGAACAGCATGCCCAATGCGTTTACCCGGCCCGCACCCGCTGGCTGAAAGCGCAGCTCAACCTGACGGATCTGCCGACCGTGGACTGCGCTGAGTTCAAGCAGTGGTTCAAGGATGTTTCGCCCCACAGCGCGGTGATGATTTTTCCGGCTGCCTACCTGAACAGTCCATCTTCGATGTTCGGCCACACCCTGTTGCGCATCGATCAGGCCGATGTACAGAGCGACAAGACCTCACTGCTCAGTTACGCGATCAACTTCGGCGCCTACATCGAAGGCTCGGACAACAGCATCCTCTATGCCTGGAAAGGCCTGATGGGCGGGTATCCGGGCCTCTTTGCACTGGTGCCGTACCAGGAAAAACTCTCGGAATACCGCAGCCTGGAAAACCGTGACCTGTGGGAATACCGGCTGAACCTGACCCAGGCAGAAACGGCGCGCATGGTCGAGCACGTCTGGGAACTGAAACAGATCAAGTTCGACTATTTTTTCTTCGACGAAAACTGTTCCTATCGCCTGCTGGAGTTGCTGCAAGTGGCTCGCCCGAGCCTGCGCCTGACCGAACAATTCCCCCTGACGGCCATTCCCACCGACACCGTCAAAGCGGTGAAAGAGGCCGGGCTGGTGGAGTCCATCCAATATCGACCGTCGCGCGAGCGAGAACTTTTGAGCCGCGCCGCGCCCTTGACCGATGAAGAGCAACAGTGGGTGCTGAAGGTCAGCGCCGACCAGAAACAATTGCAGGCCCCGGCGTTCAAGGCACAGCCCCGCGACCGCCAGGCGTTGATCATCGACGCCGCTTATCGACTGGAGCGCTACCGGGCCAATGGACAGGAACGCGATCCCGCACGGGCCCAGCGCAGCTTCGAACTGCTGCGGGCGATCAATCAGAACCCGGCACCGGAGCTGGACATCCCGCAACCCGGCCTGCCGGAGGACGGTCACGAATCCCGCACCTGGCAGGCCGGTCTCGGCACCCGGGGCGACAAGGCGTTTGGTGAATACGGCCTGCGCATGGCCTATCACGACCTCAACGACAACGCCGAAAGTTTCCCCCTCGGCGCGCAGATCGAAATCCTCCAGCTCAAATTGCGCCAGTACGAAGGCAATGACTGGCAGTTACAGCAACTGGATCTGGCGACCATCCGCTCCCTGACACCGCGCAATGAGTTGCTGCAACCGCTGTCGTGGCAGGTCACAGGCGGTCTGGAGCGGGTCCCGGGCAAACATGACGACGAAACCCTGGTCAGCCACGTCAACGGCGGCGGCGGTGGCACCTGGCAACTGGGCGACGACCTGCTGGGTTTTGCCCTGGGCACCGTGCGGGTCGAGCACAACAATGACTTCGCCGGTTTTATCGCCCCGGCGGCGGGTTTCAACACGGGCCTGCTGTGGAAAAATCCGCTGGGCAACTTCAGTCTGGAGGCCAAGGGCGATTTCTTCACCAATGGCGAAGTGCGTCGTGGCCTGAGCCTGAACCAGCAGTGGGAACTGTCGCGCAACCTGGGCTTGCGCCTGAGCGCCCAGCGCGAATTCAGCCACCTGGCCACGCCCGAGAACGAAGTGATGCTTGAGGTGAAGTGGTATCACTACTAGCTCACAGGCAGCGCGCCACCCCGTTGTGGACGAGCGTGCGGCCCGGGCCCGTCAGTCGCCACAGGTCGCTCACAGACATTCATCGAAACTAAAAGCCTGCAACCATGGCCCAAACCCTATATCGGGAGAAAACCATGAGTCGTGCCTTCGTCAATGAAGATAATGCCGCCGCGCAAGCCGATCAGCCGGTCGAACGGCAGGTCAGTGTGCAACCCAATTACGTTACGCCCTCAGGCCTGACCCAGTTGCAGGCGAAGGTCGCGGAGCTGCAAACCCTGCTGGGAGAACTGAACGCCCTGGGTGAGCTGGCCGACAAGCAGCGCGAAGCTGATCTTCAGCGCGACTTGAGGTATTTCAACCAGCGCCTGCAAAGCGCTCAAGTGGCACCGCCTGCCAGCTCAACGAAGAAAGTGCAGATCGGCAGCCGGGTGACGTTCGCGGACGAACACAATCACGAGCAAACGGTGCAAATAGTGGGCGAGGACCAGGCCGATGCGACGGTCGGCCTGATCAACTGGGCTTCACCGCTGGGCCGGGCGTTGCTCGGGGCACAACTGGGCGATGAGGTGCTGTGGCAACGCCCGGCCGGCGATCAACTGATCGAGATCATCCGCATTCAACCGGCTTAAACCACACCTTGGGCGAGCATGGCGTCGGCGACTTTGACGAAGCCGGCGATGTTCGCGCCTTTGACGTAGTTGACCTGGCCGTTCTCTTCCCCGTAATGCACGCACGCATGGTGAATCGACTGCATGATCGCGTGAAGCTTGCTGTCCACTTCACCGCCGGTCCACAGCAGGCGCATGGCGTTCTGTGACATCTCCAGCCCGCTCACCGCCACACCGCCGGCGTTCGACGCCTTGCCCGGTGCAAACAAAATGCCCGCCTCGATAAACAGGTCCACAGCCTCCAGGGTGGTTGGCATGTTCGCCCCTTCCGCTACACAGGTGCAGCCATTGCGCAACAGCGCACGGGCCGCCTCGGCATCCAGTTCATTTTGCGTGGCGCATGGCAGCGCGATGTCGCAGCTCAGCCCCCAAGGGTGCTGGCCGGCGAGGAACTCCAGGCCAAAACGGCCGGCCAATTCGCTGATGCGTCCACGCTGGACGTTTTTCAGTTCAAGCACCGCTTGCCATTGCGCTTCGGTCAAACCGCTTTCGCAATACAGCGTGCCTTCGGAATCGGACAGCGAAATCACCTTGCCGCCCAGATCCATGACCTTGCGCGCAGCGTACTGCGCGACGTTGCCCGACCCCGAAATCGCCACGCGTTTGCCTTCAACGGTTTGACCGCGACGCTTGAGCATTTCTTCGGCGAAGTACACGCAACCGAAACCGGTGGCCTCGGGGCGAATCAGACTGCCGCCGTAGCTCGGCCCCTTGCCGGTCAGCACGCTGGTGAACTGGTTGCTCAGGCGTTTGTACTGGCCGAACAGGAAACCGATCTCGCGGGCACCGACGCCGATATCACCGGCCGGCACATCAACGTCGGCACCAATGTGGCGGTACAGCTCGCTCATGAAGGCCTGGCAGAAGCGCATGACCTCCGCGTCGCTCTTGCCTTTCGGGTCGAAGTCCGAGCCCCCCTTCCCGCCACCCATGGGCAACGACGTCAGCGAGTTCTTGAAGGTCTGCTCGAAGGCCAGGAACTTCAACACCCCGAGATTCACCGAAGGGTGGAAACGCAAGCCGCCCTTGTACGGGCCGATTGCGCTGTTCATCTGGATACGGAAACCGCGATTGACCTGGACCTTGCCCTGATCATCGACCCAGGAAACCCGAAAGACGATCGCCCGCTCCGGCTCGCACATGCGCTCCAGGATGCCGGAAGTCAGATAGTGCGGATTGGCTTCGAGAAAGGGCCACAAACTGCGCAGGACTTCTTCGACGGCCTGGTGGAATTCAGGCTGATCCGGGTCGCGTTTTTTCAGGCGGGCAAGGAAGGATTCGACGGATTCGATCATGGAAAAGTCTCGGCAAATTTTTTGTCGTAGGAAGCGTTTGGGCCGGACTTTAACAAACGACTCGTGCACAGGAACAGCGCAAAATGTCGCATTTGTGAAATTAAATGGTGCGCATGATATAAATAAGACTGATTTTTGAGCTTATTTTGCACCTGAATGGGGAGACAGGATCCAGATCATGCACCAACAGCTACACCGCTATCGCTGGCAGGCCAGCTCCCACAGAGGACGGCGGTGGAACACTGATCCCGGACATCCCAAAAAACCCTGTGGGAGCTAGCCTGCTAGCGATGAATTCGCCTCGGCACTCCTGAAAAAAGCCCAGGCAAAAAAAACGGAGCCCGAAGGCTCCGCTTTTTCATGCCACCGACCCGAATCAGGCCAGTTTCTTGTGGCGTACCCGATGCGGCTGGGCAGCGGCTTCGCCGAGGCGTTTTTTGCGATCGGCTTCGTACTCGGTGTAGTTGCCTTCGAAGAACACCGCTTGCGAGTCGTCTTCGTACGCCAGGATGTGAGTGGCGACGCGGTCAAGGAACCACCGATCGTGAGAGATCACAATGGCAGCGCCCGGGAAGTCCAGCAGGGCTTCTTCCAGGGAACGCAGGGTTTCAACGTCGAGGTCGTTGGACGGTTCGTCGAGCAGCAGGACGTTGCCGCCCTCTTTCAGGGTCAGGGCCAGGTGCAAGCGACCGCGCTCACCACCGGACAGGTCCTTGACGAACTTCTGCTGATCGCCGCCCTTGAAGTTGAAGCGACCGACGTAGGTACGCGACGGGATCTCGTAGTTGCCGATGCGGATCTGGTCGGAGCCATCGGAAATCTGCTGGAACACGGTCTTGCTGCCGTCCAGGTCTTCGCGGCTCTGATCGACGCACGCCAGTTGCACGGTTTCACCGACTTCGATGCTGCCCGAGTCCGGCGTTTCCTTGCCCATCAGCATGCGGAACAGGGTCGACTTACCGGCACCGTTACCGCCGATTACACCGACGATGGCGCCTTTAGGCATGGAGAACGACAGGTTGTCGATCAGCACGCGATCGCCGTAGCCCTTGGTGACGTTCTTGAACTCGATGACCTTGTCGCCCAGGCGCGGACCGGCCGGGATGTAGATCTCGTTGGTTTCGCTGCGCTTCTGGAATTCCTGCGATTGCATTTCCTCGAAGCGTTGCAGACGAGCCTTGGATTTCGACTGGCGGGCCTTGGCGCCTTTGCGCACCCACTCCAGTTCTTCCTTCATGGCCTTTTCATGGGCCGACTGCTGCTTGGATTCCTGGGCCAGACGATCGGACTTGGCTTCCAGCCAACCCGAATAGTTGCCCTCGTAAGGAATGCCCGCGCCACGGTCGAGCTCGAGGATCCAGCCGGCCACGTTGTCCAGGAAGTAACGGTCGTGCGTGATCGCTACCACGGTGCCCGGGAAGTCGTGCAGGAAGTGCTCCAGCCAGGCGACGGAATCGGCGTCCAGGTGGTTGGTCGGTTCGTCGAGCAACAGCATGTCGGGGGCGGACAGCAGCAGGCGGCACAGCGCCACACGGCGCTTTTCACCACCGGACAGGTGTTCGACTTTGGCATCCCAGGCCGGCAGGCGCAGTGCATCGGCGGCGACTTCCAGTTGGCGTTCCAGGTTATGACCGTCGCTGGCCTGCAGGATCGCTTCGAGCTTGGCCTGTTCGGCAGCCAGTTTGTCGAAGTCGGCATCCGGGTCGGCATAGGCGGCGTAGACCTCGTCCAGGCGCGCTTGCGCGTCCTTGATCACGCTGACGGCTTCCTCGACCACTTCACGCACGGTCTTGGTCGGATCCAGTTGCGGCTCTTGCGGCAGGTAGCCGATGTTGAGGTCCGGCATCGGACGGGCTTCGCCGTCGAACTCGGTGTCAACGCCCGCCATGATTTTCAGCAGCGTGGATTTACCCGAACCGTTGAGGCCGAGCACGCCGATCTTGGCGCCTGGGAAGAAGGACAATGAGATGTTTTTCAGGATTTCCCGCTTCGGCGGCACAACTTTGCCCAGCCGATGCATGGTGAATACGTATTGAGCCATGGAGAACCTAGGGTCAGTGACAGATGAATGATCAGGGCTCAGGCGATGCCTGGCCAGGCCGTGCGCGTCGCCCGATTGAAAGCGTTCAAGGTGGTGCGCGCTGAAAAAGCCCTGGGAGCTGGAACGCTCCCGCGTAACCGGCAAAGCTACCTGAATGACAGATGGCCGTCCAGCCGAGCGGGACTGGCACTTTGCCACAACTCAAGGCATGCTAGCCGCCCTTCGGGCGTCCGGCTTATAGTGCACGTCGCGCCAGTCAAGCCAAACCGCAGGATCAAAGTTTGTCCAACGTCCCTTCGCCCCTGACCACCAGCGCACCATTAACGGCGCCCGGCTCTCCCCTGCGCGGAACGCTCATAGGCGCGTTGGCGACGCTTGTACTATTGCTGCTCGCGTTGCTGTTCTGGCAGCTGCTGGATCAGTTGCGCGAAACACAGAAAAACCAGCGTCAGTACACCATCGACTACACCGCTGATCTGGCCGCACAAGTCAGCCTGAACATGGCGCTCAACGCGCAGATCGCCCTTAACCTGCTACCGATCGTCGAACAACCGCAAAGTCCCGACGAACAGCAGGAGCTGCTGCGCAAACTGCAAAAGTCCCTGCCCGACCTGGTCAGCCTGGCATTGCTCAGCCCGTCCGGAGTCATCCTCAATGACAGCGCCGACAACAGCGAAGACGCCGATTTCCTGAGCGAACTGGTCCGTCGCAGCGGTGCCCAGCGTCACTACTTCAGCAATGCCATCGACGGCTCGGCGGTGCATCTGCTGTTGCATCAGGCCAGCGGCAGTACCCGCGGCTACTGGGCCTTGCGCCTGAAGCCGACGTTTCTTTCGTCACTGACCAATCTGACTGACGTGACCGGCCGACCGCAGTGGCTGGTGGAAAACCGCTTCAACCACCAGATCATCAGTCGCGATGAAGCCCTTCCCCTGGTCAACCCGGGCACGCTGACCCAGGACGATGTGGCCAACAGCGTGCTGACCGTGCCCTTGAGCAGCAGCGACTGGCAACTACGTGGATTGTTCGATCGGCAACGTGTACTTGAAGAACTGCTGCCGGCCTTCATTGGCAAGTGCCTGCTGGGCCTGGCCTTTTCCATGCTGCCGTTTATCGTCCTGCTGAACATGCGCCGCCGCCAGCGCCAGTTGCATGAAGGGCGTCGACGTTATCAGGAGATCTTCGAAGGCACCGGCGTCGCACTGTGCGTGCTCAACATATCCGGCCTTAAAAACGCATTCGACAAGGCTCAATTGCAGAACACCGAACAACTGCAAGCGTGGCTGGCGGTCCCGCAGAGTCGCCGGCAATTGTTGCAGGAATTGCGCATAACCGAAGTCAATCAGGTTGCACTGCAACTGCTCAACGTCACGACCTCCGCTCAAGCCTGGAAGTTGCTGATCGACGGCAACCCGCTTGGGGACAGTGCCATCGGCAATCAGGTGCTCGAAGCGGTCCTCAACCAGCAAAAGCAGCTTGAACTGGAAATCAAACTGGAGAACGCCAGTGGTCGGGACCAGCATCTGTGGCTGGTGCTGCGCCTGCCGGAAGATCCCGAGGACTATAAAGCGGTGATCCTGAGCATCACCGACATCACCAGCCGTAAACTCATCGAGCTGTCTCTGCTGGAGCGCGAAGGATTCTGGTCCGACGTGGTGCGAACCGTGCCCGATCACTTGTACGTGCAGGACGTGATCAGCCAACGAATGATCTTCAGCAACCACCATCTGGGTCAGACGCTGGGATACAACCGCACCGAACTGCAACAGATGGGCGAGTATTTCTGGGAAATCCTCCTGCACCCCGAAGACGCCGACTTCTATCACCGTTCGCGCCAGGCCCAGAGGCAAGCCGGTTATCGGCAATTGATGCAGTGTCAGTTGCGCTTTCGCCACCACAACGGCGGATGGCGGCGCTTCGAGATTCGCGAGCAGGCTCTGGCAAGGGACAAGCACGACCAGGTCACGCGGATTATCGGCGTGGCCAAGGACATCACCGACCAGATCGAAGCCAGTGAATCCCTGCGCGACAGCGAACAGCGTTACCGGATGCTCGCTGAAAGCATCAGCGACGTGATTTTCTCCACCGATAGCCGAATGGCACTCAACTACGTCAGCCCGTCGGTGCAATCGGTGCTGGGCTACGAAGTCGAGTGGATTTTCCACAATGGCTGGCAATCGACCATCGCCAACCCACAGCAGTTGACCGGCATATTCCACCTCATGGACCGGGTCAGCAAAGCGCTGGATAAACCCGATCAACTGGCATTGTTGCGCAGCCAGGTGCAGACCCAATTGTTCCTGTTCGACTGCCTGCGGGCCGACGGGCGCAAGATTCCCATCGAGTTGCGGCTGGTACTGGTCTGGGATGAACACGGTGCGTTTGAAGGCGTGTTGGGGGTCGGTCGCGATATCAGCCAGCAACGCCGCGCCGAGAAAGACCTGCGCATGGCGGCTACGGTTTTTGAACACTCGACCTCGGCGATCCTGATCACCGACCCGGCCGGCTATATCGTCCAGGCCAACGAGGCGTTCAGCCGCGTCAGTGGTTATGCGGTGGAGCAAGTCCTCGACCAGTTGCCGAACATGCTGACCGTCGACGAGCAGCAGGAAGCCCATCTGCGTTATGTACTCAAGCAACTGAGCCAGCACAGCACCTGGGAAGGCGAAGTCTGGCTCAAGCGCCGCAATGGTGAGCACTATCCGGCCTGGGTCGGCATCACCGCCGTTCTGGATGATGAGGGCGATCTGGCCAGTTACGTGTGCTTCTTCACCGACATCAGCGAGCGCAAGGCCAGTGAACAGCGGATTCACCGCCTCGCCTATTACGACGCCCTGACGCACCTGCCCAACCGCACATTGTTCCAGGACCGTCTGCACACCGCATTGCAAGCGGCGGAACGGCAAAAGTCCTGGGTGGTGCTGATGTTCCTCGACCTGGACCGCTTCAAGCCGATCAACGACTCCCTGGGGCATGCCGCAGGCGATCGCATGCTCAAGGACATGGCCACGCGCCTGCTCGGCTGCGTCGACGATGACGACACCGTGGCGCGCATGGGTGGCGACGAGTTCACCTTGCTCCTGCAACCGCGAGCCAACCGCCAAATCGCCTTGAACCGGGCGATTCATGTGGCAGAGCAGATACTCGCCAGCCTGGTGAAACCCTTTGTGCTCGAAGGCCGCGAATTCTTCGTGACCGCCAGTATCGGCATCGCCCTCAGCCCGCAGGACGGTAACGAACTCAGCCAGTTGATGAAGAACGCCGACACCGCGATGTACCACGCCAAGGAACGAGGCAAGAACAACTTCCAGTTCTACCAGGCGGACATGAACGCCAGTGCCCTGGAGCGTCTGGAGCTGGAAAGCGACTTGCGCCACGCCCTGGAGCAAAACGAATTCGTGCTGTATTACCAGCCGCAATTCAGTGGCGACGGCAAACGCTTGACCGGCGCCGAAGCCCTGCTGCGCTGGCGCCATCCACGACGTGGCCTGGTGCCGCCGGGGGACTTCATTCCGGTGCTCGAAGAACTCGGCCTGGTGGTGGATGTCGGCGACTGGGTGATCAGCGAGGCTTGTCGCCAGCTGAAAAACTGGCACCAGACCAAGGTGCGCGTGCCGAAGGTCTCGGTGAACATTTCCGCCCGGCAGTTCTCGGATGGTCAGCTCGGTACGCGGATCGCCACCATTCTCAAGGAAACCGGCCTGCCGCCGGCCTGCCTGGAACTGGAGTTGACCGAGAGTATCCTGATGCGCGAAGTCTGCGAGGCGATGCAGATCCTCGATGGCCTGAAGAACCTCGGCCTGAGCATTGCGGTCGACGACTTCGGCACCGGGTATTCATCGCTCAACTACCTCAAGCAGTTCCCGATCGACGTACTGAAAATCGACCGAACCTTCGTCGACGGCCTGCCCTCGGGTGAACAGGATGCACAGATTGCCCGCGCGATCATCGCCATGGCCCACAGTCTCAACCTGGCAGTGATCGCCGAGGGCGTGGAAACCCAGGAACAACTGGACTTCCTGCGCGAACACGGTTGCGATGAGGTTCAAGGCTACCTGTTCGGCCGCCCGATGCCGGCCAACAAGTTTGCAGCGCAATTCAGCAATGATGCCCTCTTCATGTTTGATTGATTGGAGCCCAAAGCTCCAATCAATCAAACATGAAGACCAGCTGCAAGCTGCAAGCAAGGGCGAATCGGCTTTTACTTGCAGCTTGAAGCCCGCTTATCCACAACCTGACTGTGTTTCATATCCCTTCTAAAAGCGGTTGGGTTAGAATGCCCCCCTTTTCCGCCCCCGATCCTTGAGGACCGCCATGTTCAGCCGTGATTTGACTATTGCCAAGTACGACGCCGATCTCTTTGCCGCCATGGAGCAAGAAGCTCAGCGCCAGGAAGAGCACATTGAGCTGATCGCTTCGGAAAACTACACCAGCCCTGCGGTGATGGAAGCTCAAGGCTCGGTACTGACCAACAAGTACGCCGAAGGCTACCCGGGCAAGCGCTACTACGGTGGCTGCGAGTACGTCGATGTGGTCGAGCAACTGGCCATCGACCGTGCAAAAGAGCTGTTCGGCGCCGATTACGCCAACGTCCAGCCACACGCTGGCTCCCAGGCCAACAGCGCCGTTTACCTGGCCCTGCTCTCGGCTGGTGACACCATCCTGGGCATGAGCCTGGCCCACGGTGGTCACCTGACCCACGGTGCCAGCGTTTCGTCCTCCGGCAAGCTGTACAACGCCATCCAGTACGGCATCGATGCCAACGGCCTGATCGACTACGACGAAGTCGAGCGCCTGGCGGTTGAGCACAAGCCGAAAATGATCGTGGCCGGTTTCTCTGCCTACTCGCAGATCCTGGACTTCCCGCGTTTCCGCGCAATTGCCGACAAGGTGGGCGCCTACCTGTTCGTCGACATGGCCCACGTGGCCGGTCTGGTCGCCGCTGGCGTCTACCCGAACCCGGTTCCTTTCGCTGACGTCGTGACCACCACCACCCACAAGACCCTGCGCGGTCCACGTGGCGGCCTGATCCTGGCTCGCGCCAACGCCGACATCGAGAAAAAGCTGAACTCCGCCGTGTTCCCTGGCGCCCAGGGTGGCCCGCTGGAGCACGTGATCGCAGCCAAGGCGATCTGCTTCAAGGAAGCGCTGCAGCCTGAGTTCAAGGCTTACCAGCAACAAGTGGTGAAAAACGCCAAGGCCATGGCCGGTGTGTTCATCGAGCGTGGTTTCGACGTTGTATCGGGCGGTACCGAAAACCACCTGTTCCTGTTGTCGCTGATCAAGCAGGAAATCTCCGGTAAAGACGCTGACGCCGCGCTGGGCAAGGCGTTCATCACCGTGAACAAGAACTCCGTGCCAAACGATCCGCGCTCCCCGTTCGTCACCTCCGGCCTGCGCTTCGGCACTCCGGCCGTGACCACTCGCGGCTTCAAGGAAGCAGAGTGCAAGGAACTGGCCGGCTGGATCTGCGACATCCTGGCTGACCTGAACAACGAAGCGGTGATCGACGCCGTTCGTGAGAAAGTCAAAGCCATCTGCAAGAAGCTGCCGGTATACGGTGCTTGATAAGCCCCGCTAGACCGCAGTAAAAGAACCGGCCAGAGATGGCCGGTTTTTTATTGCCAGAATAAAGACGAGCAACGCACACATTTAATAAAGCAACCCACAAGTCACTCCGGCCACCCACTCCAATACCGCCCCCGATTTAAATCCTTGCAACATACGCAATCCCAAAAACCAATAAAAACTACCTACTCTAAAACCCGTTCTACCCAACAAACTTAATAAACGGGTTACATCATGAATAGCAATATAGAAAAGTCTTTCATCGCAACGTTGAGAATGTTTGACCATAAAGTAAACCTGCTTGAAGAGCTCCATGGCAAACCCGCGCTGGCCACCATCAGACACTTCAGCGGTGGTTTCTTCACTGGAAAGCCGCAGACCCACGACCACTCCCAGCGACTTGGCATCCGACCAAACGAGCAGATCGGTGAGGTAGCGCCACTCACACTGCACTTCCGGCATACGGCCGATGGCTACATACTCTCGATAAAAAACACCGGCGAATATTACAATCAGATCATCAGTGAACAAGCGTTGGATACTTTTGCCGTTATTGACTCGGACGCTGATGACCCGACAGTCTTTACCCTTGTCAACCAACAAGGTCAACCTGTCACACTGGATAATCTACGCAACACTCACTCTGCAGTTTCACTCAAGATCAAAGACAAACACTACTTGGGCGGACTCAAACTAAATGGCTCGCCCTATGTTTATCTTGGCAAAACCGAAGAGCGCTCAAAGATAACTTTCATTCTGAGTATTCTTCAAAGAAAAGTACCTCACACCCGCTCCTGAAATGCCCTTCAATATCAGAAAAAACACCCTCTGAAGCGACATCCCTGAAGGCGTCCGGACACTGATACACGATGTCACCTCGGCCGCACCCTGAAAAAATCGGCATCCACTGCCGATTTTTTCTGCCAACCGCTCAAAACCAAGGCATCGCGCTCAACTGGTAAGACCGGTAAAGCCAATCGCTCAATTTTTACTTGCGATCCCCCGCATTCAGTGCCTAGACTGGCTCCGCACTGGACATACCGGTAAGACCACAATAATTAAGTACTGACGTCGATCCGCTGAAGCGACGACTGCCAGGACACCGACCAGGATTCCTCCCATGCTCAGATGGTGCTCGCGTTCAATCTTCCTCCAAGTGGTTCTCGGACTGGTGCTCGGCATCGTCTGCGGGCTGGCCCTTCCTGAATACTCCGCTCAGCTCAAGCCCCTCGGTGACGGGTTTATCAAGCTGATCAAGATGCTCATTGGCCTGATCGTGTTTTGCGTGGTGGTCAGCGGCATCAGCGGTGCCGGCGACCTGAAGAAGGTCGGACGCATCGGCCTCAAATCAGTGATCTACTTTGAAGTGCTGACCACCATCGCCCTGGTGATCGGCCTGGTGTTCGCCTTCAGCACCGGCATCGGCAGCGGCGCGAACATCCATCTGGATCAGCTTTCCGCTGCCGACATGGGTGACATTGCCCAGCGCGGCCAGCACATGCATACCACCACGCAGTTTTTGATGGACCTGATTCCGACCTCGGTGATCGGTGCCTTTGCAGACAACAACATTCTGCAAGTCCTGCTGTTTTCGGTGCTGTTCGGCAGTGCATTGAATCTGGTGGGCGAAGCGGCATCGGGCATTTCGCGGCTGATCAATGAACTCAGCCACGTGATCTTTCGCATCATGGGCATGATCGTGCGCCTGGCGCCGATTGGCGTGTTCGGCGCCATTGCCTTCACCACCAGCAAATATGGCCTCGATTCGCTGCAGCACCTGGGCAGCCTGGTCGGTTTGTTCTACTTGACCTGCACCGCTTTCGTGGCGTTGATTCTTGGCCTGGTGATGCGCTTGTCCGGCCTGAGAATGTGGCCGCTGCTCAAATACCTGCGCGAGGAACTGCTGATCGTCATGGGCACCGCTTCGTCAGACGCCGTGCTCCCGCAAATCATGCGCAAGCTTGAGCACCTGGGCATTGGCAGTTCGACCGTCGGGCTGGTGATTCCTACCGGTTATTCATTCAACCTCGACGGTTTCTCGATCTACCTGACCCTGGCCATCGTGTTCATCGCCAACGCCACCGGCACACCGCTGGCCATGACCGACCTGCTGACCATTCTGCTGGTGTCGTTGATCACGTCCAAGGGCGCGCACGGCATCCCAGGTTCGGCACTGGTCATTCTGGCGGCCACCCTGACGGCTATTCCAGCCATACCGGTGGTGGGCCTGGTCCTGGTTCTGGCGGTGGACTGGTTCATGGGCATCGGCCGGGCGCTGACCAACCTGATTGGCAACTGCGTGGCGACCGTGGCCATTGCCCGCTGGGAAAAAGACATCGATGTGCAACGGGCGAACAAGGTACTTTCCGGTCAGGTGGGTTATACCTTCCAGCCGCGAAAACCGGCCGCTTCGGCGCATCAGCAGGAATTCTGAATCAACGGCGTGCCGCTCCAGCTGGCCGGCACGCCCCTACTACTTTCGATGCTCAGGGAGCGAACAGTGATTACCTCGTCGACCGTTGTAAATTCAGTCGTGGAAAAACTTCGGGCCGCGCTGGCCCGGGGTCAATGGCGCTCCGGCGAAATGCTGCCGGGGCAACGTGAGCTGGCCGAACAACTGGGTATCAGTCGTCCGAGCCTGCGTGAGGCGGTCATCGTCCTGGAAACCCTCGGCCTGGTGCGTTCCATGCCAGGCAAAGGCGTGGTGGTGCTGGAGGCCAACCCCGGCGACAGCCAGAGTTATGACAACGCGGTGTCGGCGGCAAGCCTGGAAGACGTGCTGCAACTGCGCTACACCCTTGAACCGTTCATCGTAGGCCTCGTGGCGCAATCGATCAGCAGCAAGGAAGTCGGGCAATTGCGCCTGACGCTGATGGACATGCGCGAAGCCCTGGAAGCCAACGACAGCGAGGCCGGGGTCAACGCCTACATCGCGTTCCATGAAGAGCTCTTCACGCTGACGTCCAACCCGATCTTCCAGAGCGTGGTGCAACAGACCAGCAATGCACTCAAGCAAAGCGCCGAAGTGCTACGCAATTCCCCGGAGCATCTGGCTGAACGCCTCGAAGAGAACGAAGCCGTGGTGCGCGCGATTCGCAGCAAGAACAGCGCCCAGGCCAGCGCCGAGATGCGTCGGCACATTCTTCGTGAGGGCCAGCGGATGGGCATCGAATTGAACATCCCGGAAGACAACTTCGGTAGCTGAAACCGCTTCGAACTGGAGACAGGCCATGAACAGCTTCGCTTCACCGCAAACACTCGTTGCCCTGCCCTTCCCTGGAAAAAATCTCGGGCAGCCGTCGGCGGAGGATCTTTACTCCCGGATCTTCGACGCCATTCTCGAACAGCGCCTCCTGCCCGGCAGCCGCTTTACCGAGGACAGCCTGGGCCAGATGTTCGGCGCTCGACGCAGTGAAGTTCGCAGCGTGCTGACGCGACTGTCCCACCAGCAGGTCATTATCCTGCGAGCCAACCATCGCCCCCGTGTCGCCGCACCCGATGTCGAACAGACCCGGCAAACGCTGCACGCACGGCGCCTGACCGAGCTGACGCTGGTCAGACTGGCCTGTCAGCGACCTCTGCCAGAACAGCTGAAACGTCTGCACGCGCTGGTCGATAGCGAGCGCCAATGCACCGCGCGCGGCCCGACGATTCGCTTGTCCGGGACGTTTTATTTGCAGTTGGCTGAAATGGCGGGTAATGCGCCACTGGCGCATTTTCTCGGTAGCCTGGTACCGCTCACCTCACTGGCAATTGCGCAATTTGATGCGCAGTTGGAAGGTTATTGCGGGTGGCAGGTGCATGAACACATCCTGGACGCCGTTGAGCGCGGGGACTCCCGGGAAGCCGAGTTTTTGCTGAGCCAGTATCTGGATCATTTGGAGGCGGCATTGCTGAACCCGCAACCGATTTCCCGCCAGAATCGTGTTGCCGGTTAGACCACCTTCGCGAGCAAGCTCGCTCCCAAATCTCCCGTGGGAACGCACCTGCTCGCGATAGCGACATCAGCCTCACTGCACATGGCAGCCCTTACTGCGCCGCCACCTTCGCAAACCCTTCACGGATTTTCTCTTCCGGCAAATCATCGGCAATAAACACGATCACGCTCTCGCGCGATTCGCCCTCGGCCCATTCGGTGTCCCAGTCGAAGCCGTAAATCTTCAGCACGCCCTGAAACACCATGCGCCGCGGTTCGCCAAGGATGTTCAACACGCCTTTGTAGCGCAGCAATTGCTTGCCATGGTCTTCCAGCAGTTCATTCATGAACTCGCTGAGCTTGTCGATATCCAGCGGTTTGTCGGTACGCAGCACCAGGCTGGAAATGCGGTCGATGGACGGCGCCTTGGTCACGGGCCGCAAACTCACCCCCCCCCGAGGTCGGCATTGAGATTGAAACCGCGCACGTCAAGCAATTCGGCCAGGTCGATCTTCCCGTGATCAACCACACGAATCGGAGCGCGACGATTGATCCGGGTCAGGCGCTCACTCAACGCGGTGAAGGTCGGCTCGTCCACCAGGTCGCGCTTGCTCACCAGCAAACGGTCGGCGAAACCGATCTGCGCCTGGGCAATGGTCTGGGTCAGGTGCAGCTCGGCATGCGCCGCGTCGACCAGGGTGATGATGCCATCAAGGATGTAGCGCTCGCGCAGCTCTTCGTCGATGAAGAAGGTTTGCGCCACCGGGGCCGGATCCGCCAGCCCCGTGCATTCGATCACCAGACGATCGAAGGTGATATCGCCGCTGTCCAGGCGTTCGAGCAGCAGATACAACGCTTTGGTCAGGTCAGTGTGAATCGTGCAGCAGACGCAGCCGTTGGACAGCGTCATCACTTGTACCGGCTCGTCGCCCAACAGCTGGGTATCGATGCCCGCATCGCTGAATTCGTTTTCGATCACCGCGATTTTCAGACCGTGCTCGGCTTTGAGCAGGTGGCGCAACAGCGTGGTCTTGCCGGCGCCGAGGAAGCCGCTGAGGATCGTGACGGGGATGGGAGAGGACAAAATTGATCTCCTGTTTCACAAAACTGATAAACAACACAAAACAAAAGTGAGAGCGAGCTTGCTCGCGATAGCGGCTTAACATTCAACATCACTGTTGATTGACAGTCCGCCATCGCGAGCAAGCTCGCTCCCACAGGTTTTGCCGTTAACCCGCCATCCGGATCAACAGCACTTCGGCCCACCCTTGCCACCGTAACGGGCTTCCTGGCGTTCGCGGAAGAACGCCTCGTAGCTCATCACCGGTTTGTCCGGGTGTTTGGTTTGCATGTGCTCGACGTAGTTGTCGTAGTCGGGCATGCCGACCATCAGGCGCGCGGCCTGACCGAGGTATTTACCGAGGCGACTCAGGTCATTGAACATGCTGCAATCCTCGATCAAGCATCCGGCAGCGCCTGGAATGGCGATTCTTTATCCGTACGTTCTTTTTTACCCCAGGCGGCAATGCCGACCTTGAGCGCATAGAACAGGATACTGAACACCACGAACAGGAACAGCGCGGTCAGCGTTGCGTTGGTGTAGGCGTTGAAGATCACGTGCTGCATCTGCGTGATGTCCTTGGCCGGGGCGAGGATCTGACCATTGGCCAGCGCATCGCTGTATTTTTTAGCCAGGGACAGGAAGCCGATCGCCGGGTTGGCGTCGAACAGCTTGATGAAGCCGGCGGTGGTAGTGCAGACCAGCAGCCAGGCCGCAGGCAACAAGGTCACCCAAATGTAGCGCTGGCGTTTCATCTTGATCAGCACGACGGTGCCGAGCATCAGCGCGATACCGGCCAGCATCTGGTTGGAGATACCGAACAGCGGCCACAAGGTGTTGATACCACCCAATGGATCGATCACGCCCTGGTACAACAGCCAGCCCCACATTGCCACGCAACCGGCGGTCGCGATCAGGTTGGCGGTCCAGGATTCGGTGCGGCGCAGCGCCGGCACGAAGGAGCCCAGCAGATCCTGCAGCATGAAGCGACCGGCGCGGGTGCCAGCGTCGACCGCCGTCAGGATGAACAGCGCTTCGAACAGGATCGCGAAGTGGTACCAGAATGCCATGGTGTTTTCACCCGGCAGCACGCTGTGCAGGATCTGTGCGATACCGACCGCCAGGGTCGGCGCACCGCCGGCACGGGCCAGGATGGTGGTTTCACCGATGTCCTTGGCCACTGCTTGCAGGGCGTCCGGAGTAATGGCAAAGCCCCAGCTGCTGACGGCTTGTGCAACGGCCACGACATCACCGCCGACCACGGCGGCCGGGCTGTTCATGGCGAAATACACGCCTGGCTCGATCACCGAGGCAGCGACCATGGCCATGATGGCCACGAAAGACTCCATCAGCATGCCGCCGTAACCGATATAGCGGGCGTTGGTTTCGTTATCCAGCAGCTTCGGCGTGGTGCCGGAGGAGATCAGCGCGTGGAAACCGGACACCGCGCCACAGGCGATGGTGATGAACAGGAACGGGAACAGCCCGCCCTTCCACACCGGCCCGGTGCCGTCGATGAACTGGGTCACTGCCGGCATTTTCAGCTCGGGCATGGTGATCAGGATGCCGATGGCCAGGGCGACGATGGTGCCGATTTTCAGGAAGGTCGACAGGTAATCGCGCGGCGCCAGGATCAGCCACACCGGCAAAACTGCCGCCACGAATCCATAGCCGATCAACATCCAGGTGATCTGGATACCGGTGAAGGAAAAGGCCTTGGCCCATACTGGATCGGCGGCAATCTGCCCGCCCAGCCAGATCGAACCCAGGAGCAATACCACGCCGATCACCGAAATTTCACCGATACGGCCCGGGCGGATGTAGCGCATGTAGATGCCCATGAACATCGCGATCGGGATGGTCGCCATCACCGTGAAAATGCCCCACGGACTTTCGGCCAGGGCCTTGACCACGATCAGCGCCAGCACCGCGAGGATGATGATCATGATCAGGAAGCAGCCGAACAGCGCAATCGTGCCGGGAATGCGACCCATTTCTTCACGGACCATGTCACCCAGGGAGCGGCCGTTGCGGCGGGTGGACATGAACAGGACCATGAAGTCCTGCACCGCACCGGCCAGCACCACACCGGCGATCAGCCATAGCGTGCCGGGCAGGTAGCCCATTTGCGCCGCCAGCACCGGTCCGACCAGCGGACCCGCGCCGGCAATGGCCGCGAAATGGTGACCGAAGAGGATATGTTTATTGGTGGGGACGTAATCCAGACCGTCGTTATTGAGCACGGCGGGAGTGGCCCGTCGCGCATCGAGTTGCATCACATTGTTAGCGATGAACAGACTGTAGTAGCGATACGCGACCAGATAAATGGCCACGGCAGCGACCACAATCCACAAGGCGTTGATCGCCTCGCCTCGACGCAATGCCACGACACCCAGGGCGCACGCACCTATGATTGCCAGCACCAGCCAGGGTAGATGGCGTAGCGGGCTATTATTATTTTTCATTTTATTATTCCAGCCAGAGTGGACAAGAAAGAAAGCCACCTCGAGTTTAGCGCCCCTGACGACAAAGGGCATACCCGATATTGGTCTGGCGCCTCTCTTGCTGGCAGTCTTGCGAAAGGCGGGTCTATAGTCAGCGAACCTATCGAGGATTGCGCCATGAGCGACCACCCTGCCGACCGCCGCCGTTTCAAACGTATTGCGTTCGATGCCCGAACCGAGCTCCGTCAGGGTGAACACACCTGGTCGGTGAAGCTGATCGACCTGTCACTCAAGGGCTTGCTGATTGAACGCCCTGTCCCGTGGCTGGGTAATCCGCAGCAGAACTTTTCCGTCGGCATTCACCTGTCCGATGACACCGACATTGCCATGGATGTCGAACTGACCCACGAGGACAAAGGCCAGCTCGGCTTTGTCTGCCGGCATCTCAGCCTGGAATCGATTGCGAGCCTGCGGCGGGTGATTGAGTTCAACCTGGGTGACGCCGCTGAACTTGAACGAGAGCTGGGTGCCCTGATCGAAATCTGACGGCCCGACACCATCCCACTGGGATCAAGTCCGGCCCGGAAACTTATTCGAACAAGGCGTCCAGCGCCTGCTCCAGACGGGTGACGGCAATGATCTGCAAACCCGGCGGGGCCTCTTTCGGTGCATTGCCCTTGGGCACGATGGCGCGCTTGAAACCGTGTTTGGCGGCCTCTTTCAAACGCTCCTGACCGCTCGGTACCGGACGCACTTCACCGGACAGCCCCACCTCACCAAACACCAGCAGATCATGAGGCAACGGCCGGTTGCGCAAGCTGGACATGACCGCCGCCATCAACGCCAGATCGGAAGCCGTTTCCAACACTTTCACGCCACCGACGACGTTGAGGAATACGTCCTGATCGTGGGTCGGAATGCCGCCATGACGATGTAACACCGCCAGCAACATCGCCAGGCGATTCTGATCCAGACCCAGGGTTACCCGGCGCGGATTGGCCAGATGGCTGTCGTCCACCAACGCCTGGACTTCCACCAGCATCGGTCGGGTACCCTCCCACGTCGCCATGACCACACTGCCCGGAACTTCTTCCTGAGCCCGGGTCAGAAAAATCGCCGAAGGATTGGAGACTTCTTTCAGCCCCTTGTCGGTCATGCCGAACACGCCCAGTTCGTTAACCGCACCGAAACGGTTTTTCACTGCCCGCAGCAGGCGCAGACGACCATCGGATTCGCCTTCGAAATACAGGACCGTATCGACCATGTGCTCCAACACACGGGGACCAGCCAGCGCCCCCTCCTTGGTGACATGGCCGACCAGGAAAATCGCCGTGCCGCTCTGCTTGGCATAACGCACCAGCAATGCCGCGCTTTCGCGGACCTGAGACACGCCGCCCGGTGCCGACTGCAGTTGCTCGGTGAAAATCGTCTGGATCGAGTCGATCACCATCACCTTGGGCTTTTCCTGCCGCGCCGTGGCGATGATGGTTTCGATACAGGTCTCGGTCATGACCCGCAACTGATCCTGAGGCAACCCGAGGCGTCGGGCACGCATGGCCACTTGCTGTTGGGACTCTTCGCCGGTGACGTACAGCGCCGGCATGCTCTTGGCGAGGTTGCACAAGGTTTGCAACAGAATGGTCGATTTGCCAATGCCGGGATCACCACCGATCAGCACCACCGAACCGTCCACCAGACCACCGCCCAGCACCCGGTCCAGTTCGCTGGACGCCGTGGAAAAACGCGGAATCTCCTCGACACTGACTTCGGCCAGGGTCTTGATCTGCGCCTGTTGACCGGTCCAGCCGGTGCGACCGCTGGGCGCTGCCGCCCCGCCGCTTTCCACCATGGTTTCAGTCAGCGTGTTCCAGGCGCCGCACTCGCCGCACTGGCCAGCCCACTTCGGAAAAGTCGAGCCGCACTCGGTGCAGCCATACATGCGCTTGGCCTTGGCCATCGGAACTCCCGGCAAAAATCGCGATGATACCCCAGGTGGAGCGAATCAGTGCGACGCGGGTGTCCGCCGAGTGACTGCCTACAACTTGTCATGATCGATTAACACGCGTAACGATATAGTTAATTAAAAACAATTACAATTTTTTACAACTAACAGCAAATACCCCCCACATATAACCCTGTACACATCCACTACAACTACCGCCTCAACGTACAGCAAGCGCAAACTCTGTCATCAATACAAATAGCAAATCTGACCAAGCACACTCTTAAATCTCGACCTCGCTCTCATCTCCCCACTGAAATCTCATAATCCAAACAACCAAAAGTGAAATTTTATTTATGTTGTCACTATCATTTCATTCCAGCTGACCTTCGCCACACGCCTGGTTTTCGACAGTAGAGCAGCACGACGACAGGATCGCGAAAATACCTCGAAACCCTTTCTCGCCCACCCTGCGAGGGTGGCATTGTCAAACTTTTTCCCGATACCCCGGTCGACAGCAGGCGGCGTTTGTAAGCAGGCGTTTCGAGCAAGATGCGTCTTGCTGATTTACACTGCGGTCACCAACCTCATCTGTAACAAGGAAATAACCTATGGGCGTGATAAGTGAGTTCAAGGCCTTCGCGGTCAAGGGCAATGTGGTCGACATGGCCGTGGGTATCATCATCGGCGCCGCCTTCGGCAAGATTGTCACGTCGTTTGTCGGCGATGTGATCATGCCGCCAATCGGGCTGTTGATCGGTGGGGTGGACTTCAGTGACCTGGCCATTACGCTCAAGGCCGCTGACGGTAACGTCCCGGCGGTGGTGCTGGCCTACGGTAAATTCATCCAGAGCCTGATCGACTTCCTCATCGTCGCCTTCGCGATCTTCATGGGTGTCAAAGCCATTAACCACCTGAAACGCGAAGAGGCAGTGGCGCCCACCGTGCCGCCGGTTCCGACCAAGGAAGAAGTGTTGCTGGGCGAGATCCGCGATCTGCTCAAGGCCCAGAACAACCGGCCTTGAAAGCTTGAAAGAAATACGGACGGCGCCCTTGCGGCGCCGTTTTATTACCAGAAGTTTTCCACCGCCACCTGACCGGGTCGTCGGCTGAGGCTCAAATGCATATCGCGCTGTTTGAGCAATTTGCGCGTGTCATCGATCATCTGCGGATTGCCGCATAGCATGACCCGTGAGTGCTCGGGCGTCAGGGCCACCCCGGCAACGCGCTCCAACTCGCCATTTTCGATCAGCGTGGTAATGCGCCCGTTCAAGGCGCCAGGATGTTGCTCGCGCGTCACCGTGTTGATGAGTTGCAGCTTGTGAGCGAATTCCGACAGATACTCACGCTGCGCCAGCCCCGCGATAAGGTCCTGATAAGCCAGCTCCCGGGTCTCACGGACGCTGTAGACCAGGATGATCCGCTCGAATTTCTCCCAGACCTCGAAGTCCTGCAGGATCGACAGAAATGGCGCCAGCCCCGTACCCGTGGATAACAACCACAGATCACGCCCGTCAACGAAGCGATCAAGCGTCAGGTAACCGAAGGCCTGGCGGTCGACGAGCAGCGTGTCGCCAACGCCCAGACGACTCAACTCGCTGGTGAACTCGCCCCCCGGAACCACGATGGAAAAGAACTCAAGAAACTCGTCAAAGGGTGACGACACCATGGAATAGGCACGCCAAACCGTACTGCCATCGGCGCGGGTGACGCCTAACCGGGCAAATTGCCCTGCGCGAAAACGAAAACCGGGGTCCCGAGTGGCACGTAGCGTGAACAGATTCGGTGTCAATGGCTGGACGTCGAGCAGTGTCTGGCGAGTAAATTTCTCTTCACTGGCGGTCATGGGGACGCTCCATTCAACAGATTGCCCAGTGTCTCGTAAAGCGCACACCATAAACACTCACTATTTGTAGTGTCTTTTAGGGCAAAAAGTACTCTTGCCGTAAATATTAAATAACACGCGATACAGGAGCCTTACAGGATTAAATTAAAGAATACATATAATACAAACGTTTAAATCTACCTCCATTAGAACCAAAATCTTAGCTTCCTAATGTCTAATAAAGCTAAATATTATCAATACCTGCGTAGGATTAATCCTACAATCCCAAACACATCAAAACAGTGGATCCAATTCACCAATACTACAGGAGCCACATCATGGAAAGATGGAAGGAATCCCAACTCAAACAACTGGCAGCCTCCGCAGAACTTGAAATCGCCTACGGTGTATCGCTCAGTTTTGCAAAAAACATGGGGTTCGAATTTTTTGCTTTTTCAACCAGTTACACTTCGAAAACCGACGATTTCAATACCGTGCGATTAAACAATTACCCCTCAGACTGGAACTCCGCCTATGAGAAAAAGAAGCTGGCTGCCATTGATCCAATAGTAGCTCATTGCCACCAATCAGCAATGCCTATCGTGTGGAGCGAAGAGCTGTTCAGCGGCGCGCGATGTCTATGGGATGGGCTTGAGCAGCAGGGATTGCAACACGGTTGGTCGCAAGCGATTCACGACGAGGAAAGCGGTCTGTGCAGCATATTGAGCCTGGTGCGCAGCCACTGCCCGATCAGCGCGTGGGAGCTGTACGAACATCTGGGTTTTTCCTCGTTCATCGGGCATCACCTGCACAAGCTGGCTGTACGATCGCTACCCACAAGGCCTGCCACACCGTCCAACCCGCAATTGTCGCTGCGGGAAATCGACGTATTGAAACTGGCCGCGGATGGCAAAACAGCCTACGAAAGCGCCGGAATTCTTAATCTCAGCCCGCGAACGATCAATTTCCATGTTCAGGAAGCCATCCGCAAATTCGGAGTAAGCAATAAGATTTCAGCTGTCATCGCGGCCGCCAAGGCTGGCTACCTCGACAGAAACGCAATAGGTTGACTGGAAAAACCTGCGAGTAATCCACTCCAAAAAAACGTACCATTCGCGGTCCCTCCTGAGTGATGACGTGTGATTTGTCCACGACGCAGTCCACTCGGACGGCCCCGCCGCCAAGACGCCCCAGGGCCGCGGGATACCCGTTGATTACCCAGAGCCCCGCCCCATGCCCTTGCTCGAAACACCCTTCGCCAGCCTCGACCTGATCCGCCAACCCGAACAGCAGAACGAACCCCTGCAAGCCTTTGACGCGGCAGACGAGTACCTGCTCAACCATCTGGCCGAACAGCGACCTTCGACCGAGACGCGGGTTCTGGTGCTCAACGACAGTTTCGGTGCACTGGCAGCCAGCCTGGCAGGCAAAGTCAACGTCACCAGCAGCGGCGACTCGTTCCTGGCTTTTCAGGGTCTGGAAAAAAACCTGGCGCGCAATGGCCTGCCGTTTGATGGCGTACCGCACATACCCGCCAGTGAAGCGCTCAAGGGGCCCTTTGACCGGGTACTGATCCGGGTGCCGAAAACCCTGGCGTTGCTGGAAGAACAACTGATCCGCCTGCAAGGGCAGTTGGCTCCAGGCACCCAGGTGATCGCGGGCGCAATGATCAAACACCTGCCACGTGCCGCAGGCGATCTGCTGGAGCGCTACATCGGCCCGGTGCAGGCGACCCTGGCGGTGAAGAAAGCACGGCTGCTGATCGCCACGACCGAAGCAAAAGCCCCCGTAGTCTCGCCCTATCCGACGCGCTATCGACTCGACACACCGGCCATCGAATTGCTCAACCACGCCAACGTGTTCTGCCGTGAAGGCCTGGACATCGGCACGCGGGCGTTTCTCCCACACCTGCCGAAGAACCTCGGCAGCGCACGGGTCGCCGACCTCGGTTGCGGTAACGGCGTTCTGGCGATCGCCAGCGCCCTGCAAAACCCCGAGGCCCATTACACGCTGGTCGATGAGTCGTTCATGGCCGTGCAATCGGCCGCCGAGAACTGGAGCGCCGCACTGGGCGAGCGCGATGTGATCGTGCGGGCGGGTGATGGTTTGGCCGGGCAGGAACCTCAATCGCTGGACGTAGTGCTGTGCAATCCACCGTTTCACCAGCAGCAGGTGGTTGGCGACTTCCTGGCCTGGCGGATGTTCCAGCAGGCCCGGGAAGCCCTAGTGACAGGCGGTGCGTTATACATCGTCGGCAACCGTCATCTGGGGTATCACAGCAAGCTCGCGCGGTTGTTCCGCGGGGTCGAGCAAGTCGCCGCCACGCCGAAATTCGTGATTCTCAAGGCCCGCAAATAATCAGGGCAAAAAAAACCCTCCATCAGGAGGGTTGTAAATCCGCGCCGCAAGGCTGCGGGATGGGATGTCAGGTCATTAGTGTGTGGTCAGGCCGGCGGCGTTCATGAACATCCGCATCAGGCTGGCGACGATGAACAATGCACCGACGCTTCCCGCCCAAATCATGGCCAACCAGCCGAGCCGCTGCCACAGCGGCTTTTTTTCGGCCTGTTCGATGTCGTGCAGGGAATGTTTGTTGCTCATAGCCTGAACCTCCAATGAAGGTGGGTGGCGCCCGTCATGGCGCCATCGCGAGCAAGCTCGCGCCCACAAATCCGCGCAGCAAAGGCCTAGTGGTAACCATCTTCATGGGTGACCTTGCCGCGGAACACGTAATAGCTCCAGAAGGTGTACCCAAGGATGAACGGGATGATGAACAGCGTGCCCACCAGCATGAAGCCCTGGCTCTGCGGCGGTGCCGCGGCGTCCCAGATCGAGATCGACGGCGGCACGATGTTCGGCCACAGGCTGATGCCCAGGCCGCTGTAACCGAGGAAGATCAACACCAGCGTCAGCAGGAAAGGCGTGTAGTGCGCATTGCGGGCCACCGCCCGGATCAGGCCGTACAAGGTCACCAGCACCAGAATCGGCACCGGCAGGAACCAGAACAGGTTCGGCAACGTGAACCAGCGCGCCGCAATCTCGGCATGGGCCAGTGGCGTCCAGATGCTGACGATGCCGATCACCGCCAGCAATACGAACGCCAGCGGTCGCGCCAGGTCATGCATTTGCTCCTGCAGCTTGCCTTCGGTCTTCATGATCAACCAGGTGCAACCGAGCAGCGCATAAGCCACTACCAATGCAGCTCCGCAGAACATCGTGAACGGTGTCAGCCAGTCCAGTGACCCTCCGGCGAACTGACGATTGACCACCGGCAAACCATCGATGAACGCCCCCAGCGCCACGCCCTGGAAGAAGGTGGCCGCCACCGAACCACCGATGAACGCCTTGTCCCACAGGTGGCGCTTGGCATCTTTGGCCTTGAAGCGGAACTCGAAGGCCACGCCACGGAAAATCAGGCCGATCAGCATGAAAATCAGCGGCAGGTACAACGCCGAGAGCACCACCGAGTAAGCCAGCGGGAACGCACCGAACAATGCTGCGCCCCCCAGTACCAACCAGGTTTCGTTACCGTCCCAGACCGGAGCGACGGTGTTCATCATCACATCGCGGTCACTTTTGCCGGGGATGAACGGAAAGAGAATCCCGATCCCCAGGTCGAATCCGTCCATGACCACGTACATCATGATGCCGAAGATAATGATCACGGCCCAGATCAGCGGAAGATCAATACCCATGATTCAAACCTCCTTGGTCAGGCTGTGGTCGGCATCGGCGTGTTCATCGCCGGCTGCGGACAGCGGACGTGCCGGTGTGCGTTTCTGGCCAGGACCACCTTCGTTGGTTTCCTTGCCCTCGTCGATCTTCGGCCCTTTGCGCACCAGGCGCATCATGTAGCCCAGGCCGGCACCGAACAGGGCGAAATACACCACGACGAACAGGATCAGGGTGATGCTCATCTGCATGAAGCTATGGTTGGAGGAGGCATCCGCCGTACGCATCAGCCCGTAGACCACCCACGGTTGACGACCGATTTCAGTGGTGAACCAGCCGGCGAGAATCGCGATCAGGCCGGACGGCCCCATCCACAACGCCAGATACAGGAACGGCCGCGAGGTATAGAGCGTGTCGCGCTTGCGCAGCCACAGGCTCCACAATCCGGTGAAGATCATCAGGAAGCCCAGGCCGACCATGATCCGGAACGACCAGAAGACGATGGTCGAATTCGGCCGGTCCTCAGGCGGGAACTCCTTGAGGGCGGGTACCTGTTTGTCCAGCGAGTGGGTCAGGATCAAGCTGCCGAGGTACGGAATCTCGACGGCGAATTTGGTTTTCTCTTCTTTCATGTCCGGCCAGCCGAACAGGATCAGCGGCGTCGCCTCGTTACCTTTGTTTTCCCAGTGGCCCTCGATCGCGGCGATTTTTGCCGGTTGATGCTCGAGTGTGTTGAGGCCGTGGAAGTCACCGATGACCGCCTGAATCGGCGCCACGATCAGCGCCATCCACATGGCCATCGAGAGCATGGTGCGAATCGCCGGGTTGTCTTTGCCGCGCAGCAAATGCCAGGCCGCCGAGGAACCGACGAAGAAAGCCGTTGCGACGAACGCCGCCGTTGCCATGTGCATCAGGCGATACGGGAACGACGGGTTGAAGATCACCGCCAGCCAGTCGGTCGGAATGACCTGGCCGTTGATGATCTCGAAGCCTTGCGGGGTCTGCATCCAGCTATTGGACGCGAGTATCCAGAAGGTCGAGATCAACGTGCCGATGGCGACCATCACCGTGGCGAAGAAGTGCAGACCGCGGCCCACCTTGTTCCAGCCAAACAGCATGACGCCGAGGAAACCGGCTTCGAGGAAGAATGCCGTCAGGACTTCGTACGTCAGCAACGGCCCCGTCACCGATCCGGCGAAGTCCGAGAAACGGCTCCAGTTGGTGCCGAACTGATACGCCATGACCAGCCCCGAAACCACACCCATGCCGAAGTTGACCGCAAAGATCTTTGACCAGAAGTGGTAGAGATCGCGGTAAGTGTCGTTGTGGGTCTTCAGCCACAGGCCTTCGAGAACCGCCAGGTAACTCGCCAGGCCAATGGTGATGGCGGGAAACAGGATGTGGAACGAGATAGTGAACGCGAACTGAATTCGGGCGAGATCAAGTGCCTCTAAACCGAACATAAGTCTTCCTCTGTCAGGTAGTACGGCTGCCGGCGCAAGCCTGCATCCACGGTTCCCACGGGTATGGAGTGCGGCGAATTCAAATTCGTTCTTTTTTTTACCAGCATCGCAACGCAGGGAGTCTGGCGCTCGGGTCACTGGATCAACGCCTGTCGAGGGTATTGATCTGGATCAAGCAACGTTGAAAGAGTAGTCCCATTTGCGAGGATGAACCGCGTGGTCTTTTGCCGCGTGACAAGTTGCCTCACCGAGGCGAGCCAGACGAATAGATGTCTAGCTACCTAAATCTTCCAGGATGGCAACTTCCTGTTACAGCTTAATGATAATCTCTCCCTTTCCCACACCCAGATCTGCTCCAGATGCCCAGCCAAGAGCCCTTGCTGTTACGTCATCACCGCCCTTTCATCGCGTTCTGGCTGGCCCGGATCTTTACGGCCAGCGGCTTTCAAATGCTCACGGTGGCCATTGGCTGGAACCTGTACCAACTGACCGGCAACGTGCTCGATCTGGGCCTGGTCGGGCTGGTGGAGTTCGCCCCGCGCGTGCTGTTCATGCTGCACACCGGGCATGTGGCAGACC
The DNA here is from genome assembly GCF_900105115.1 of Pseudomonas mohnii. Classification (NCBI taxonomy): domain Bacteria; kingdom Pseudomonadati; phylum Pseudomonadota; class Gammaproteobacteria; order Pseudomonadales; family Pseudomonadaceae; genus Pseudomonas; species Pseudomonas mohnii. The sequence goes on along the minus strand of NZ_FNRV01000001.1, from coordinate 4,146,843 downwards.
GCTACGACCGGCGCAGGGTCGCGGCGATCTGCCAGTCCATTCAGGCACTGATCGCCCTGTCGCTGGCGATCGGCAGCGCAACTGACCATGTCACCCGGGAAATGATCTTCATCCTCGCGTTCGTGCTCGGTGCCGCTCGCTCCTTCGAAATGCCGACCACCCAGGCCCTGCTGCCGAGTATCGTGCCCAGCGCCCTGTTTCCCCGGGCCGTCGCCGCCGCACAGTCGGCCCAGCAGTCAGCGACCATCGTCGCCCCGGCCCTCGGTGGATTGCTCTACGCCTTCGGCAGTGTCTGGGTCTATGGCCCGACGGTGATCCTTTACCTCATTGCCTGCTCGCTGATGCTCAACCTGCCCGCCCGCCAAACGCCGCTGAACAAGGGCAAGGCCACCCTCGATTCACTGCTGGCCGGCATCCGCTTCATTCGCAGTCGCCCCGACATACTAGGGGCCATCTCCCTTGACCTGTTCGCCGTCCTGCTGGGTGGCGCGACGGCGTTGCTGCCGGTTTTCGCCAAGGACATCCTGCTGACCGGCCCGTGGGGCCTGGGCCTGCTGCGCTCGGCACCCGCAGTGGGCGCGCTGATGATGTCGCTGTGGCTGGCGCGATTTGCTGTCGACCGCAATGTCGGGCGAGTGATGTTCACCGCCGTGGGCATATTTGGTGTGGCAACCATCGCCTTCGGCCTGTCGACATCGTTCTGGTTCTCGCTGGCCGTACTGGTGATCCTGGGCGCGGCCGACATGATCAGCATGGTGATCCGCGCGTCCTTCGTGCAACTGGAAACCCCGGACGAAATGCGTGGCCGGGTCAGCGCCGTGAACGGATTGTTCATCGGTGCTTCGAATCAATTGGGAGAATTCGAATCCGGCCTGACCGCCCACTGGTTCGGAACCGTGCCGGCGGTGGTCATGGGCGGTATCGGCACACTGGTGGTGACCGGGGTGTGGATCAAACTGTTCCCGAGTCTGGCCAGCCGCGATCGCATGCATGTGCCGAAGGAAGAAGTGAAGGCCTGACGCTAAACCACCAACTCCGACGCCACCGCCGTTCGCGTGGCCTTGCCGCAGAGTTGTTCCACCAGCGCCAGGGCGAACGGCAGGGCAGCGCCCGAGCCCTGGGCCGTAATGCAGTTGCCATCAACCACCACCGGTTGATCGACGAAGTTGCAGCCTGACAGTTGATGGCTGACAGAAGGCAAGCAGGTCATGCGCCGCTGGCGCAACACGCCAAAAGCCTGCAGCGCCAGCGCGGGGGCCTCGGCAATGCCCGCGAACAAGCGACCGGCCGCCGCCTGATCCTTGATCAATTGTTGCAGGGGTTGATGGTTCGCCAGGTGCTGCGCCCCCACTGCACCGCCGGGCAGGGCGATCAGGTCGAATGGCTGGGCCAGCAGGTCCACCAGCATGGCATCGCAGGTCAGGCGGGTGCCGCGGGCGCAGGTGAGCATGCGTCGCCCCTCGATGCTGGCCACCACCACTTCCACTTTGGCGCGGCGCAGCACGTCGACCAGGGTCACGGCTTGCAGGTCATCGATGCCCTCGGCGAGGGTAATCAAGGCTCTAAAGGTCATAAGGGCAATCCAGGGAGTGATCCTTAAAGCGTAGTCAGCTTTCCCGCCCCTTGTTCGAACCCCGCCTTACTTGATGTAGAGCTGCGTCGACAAAGTGTTGCCCGGGGCGTTGATCGAGGTGTTGCTGAAGGTGAACGTGCCTTCCTGCTTGCCCGCCATATCGAAGACGTACAGATAACCAACGGTTTTCATGCCTACGGTGCAGTCCGTCAGGTTGCCGTTAGTGAACGCACAGACTGGAGCCCGGGTGCCATTCACATCAAAACCGTCCAGTCCGACATGCGCCTCGCGACCGTAACCGACTTCCAACACGTAGATCATGATGTGAGGGCCGGAGTGGTTGCAGCGTGTCTGCTCCTGTCCTTCAGCAATGTCTTCAAAGCCGCAGGCCGGCGATTCGACCTTGAGCACTTTCAACTGAGTCAAGGGTGGCGCCGAGGCCGCCGAGGCGGTTTGTGCCCCCAGGCACAAGGCCAGCAACATTCCGATGCCGATAAACAGACGCTTCTTCACGCGATACCCCTCCCCAAAAACAGCGCGCAGTATGGCTGACTTGGGCTAAACGCAAAACATCGACGACGATCACCGCCATAAGCAGCCATAACCCTACGCTGCTGGTATGATGCGCGGCTTTTTCCGACCCACAGAAAATTCCCAGGCGCCAACAGCGGTCTGTGCTTTGCTGTTGAGGTCGATACATTCACGGCGCCGGGCGCGCCACGGGGAGCAGACATGCTGGAAAGGCTGTTTCAACTCAAGGCACACAACACCAACGTACGCACCGAGATACTGGCGGGCGTCACGACCTTTTTAGCCATGGCCTACATCCTGTTCGTCAACCCGAGCATCCTCGGCGAGACCGGCATGGACAAGGGCGCGGTATTTGTCGCGACCTGTCTGGCCGCCGCCATCGGCTCCACGGTCATGGGGTTGATCGCCAACTACCCGATCGCCCTCGCGCCGGGCATGGGCCTGAACGCCTTCTTCACCTACACCGTGGTCCTGCACATGGGTCACACCTGGCAAGTGGCGCTGGGCGCGGTGTTCATTTCGGCGGTGTGCTTCTTCCTGCTGTCGATCTTCCGCATCCGTGAATGGATCATCAACAGCATCCCGTTGCCATTGCGCTCGGCGATTGCCGCCGGTATCGGCCTGTTCCTGGCCCTGATCGCCCTGCACAACGCCGGCATCGTGGTCAGCAACCCGGCGACCATGGTCGGCCTCGGCGACCTCAAACAACCGGCACCGATCCTCGCCACCCTCGGCTTTGCCCTGATCGTCGCCCTCGAAGCACTGGCCGTGCGTGGCGCCGTGCTGATCGGCATTCTGGTCGTGACCATTGCGTCGATCCTGCTGGGTTTCAGCCCGTTCGGCGGCGTGATGTCGATGCCGCCTTCGCTGGCGCCGACCTTCCTGCAACTGGACATCAAGGGTGCATTGGACATCGGTCTGGTCAGCGTGATTTTCGCTTTCCTGTTCGTCGACCTGTTCGACAACTCCGGCACCCTGATCGGCGTCGCCAAGCGCGCCGGCCTGATGGGCAAGGACGGTCACATGCCGAAAATGGGCCGTGCCCTGATCGCCGACAGTACCGCCGCCATGGCCGGTTCCCTGCTGGGCACCTCGACCACCACCAGCTACATCGAATCCGCCGCCGGCGTGAGTGCCGGTGGCCGCACGGGCCTGACGGCCGTCGTGGTGGCGATCCTGTTCCTGCTGGCGCTGTTCTTCTCGCCCCTGGCCTCCAGCGTTCCGGCGTTCGCCACTGCCCCGGCGCTGCTGTTCGTCGCCGTACTGATGACATCCGGCCTGGCCGAAATAGACTGGGACGACATCACTGTTGCCGCACCGGTCGTGATTACCGCCCTGGCGATGCCATTCACTTACTCCATCGCCAACGGCATCGCTTTCGGCTTCATCTCGTGGACCGCGATCAAACTGCTGTCCGGGCGTGGCCGCGAGCTGAACCCGGCGCTGGTGATTCTGTCGATTCTGTTCGTGATCAAGCTGGGTTGGTTCAACGCATGACTTTTGATTCCCAGGCCTACGCCACTCAGCTCGAAGAAAAGGTCACGCGCTTGCGTGACCTCCTGGCGCCTTTCGATGCGCCGCAGCCGACCGTCTTCGACTCGCCGCTGCAGAATTTCCGCCTGCGCGCCGAATTCCGCCTGTGGCGCGAAGCCGGCGAGCGCCACTACGCGATGTTTTCCCAGGAAGACAAACGCACGCCGATCCTGATCGAAGAATTCCCGATCGCCAGCCAGCGCATCAACCAGTTGATGCCGCAGCTCAAGGCCGCCTGGCAAGCCAGTTCAGCCCTGAGCCACAAGCTGTTTCAGGTGGAGTTCCTGACCACTCTGGCTGGCGACGCCATGATCACCCTGTGCTACCACCGCCCGCTGGACGAACACTGGCACGCGGCGGCCTCGAAGCTCGCGGCCGAATTGAATGTCAGCGTGATTGGCCGCTCCAAGGGCAAGCGCGAAGTCATCGGTCACGATTACGTGGTGGAGAAACTGGAAGTCGGCGGCCGTACCTTCAGCTATCGCCAGCCCGAAGGCGCGTTCACCCAGCCCAACGGCACCGTGAACCAGAAGATGCTCAACTGGGCGTACGACGCGCTGGGCGATCGCCCGGACGACTTGCTGGAACTGTATTGCGGCAACGGCAACTTCACCCTGCCGCTCGCCACTCGTGTGCGCAACGTACTGGCCACCGAAATCAGCAAGACCTCGGTCAACGCCGCGCTGAGCAACCTCAGCGAAAACGCGGTGGATAACGTCACCCTGGTGCGCTTGTCCGCCGAAGAACTGACCGAAGCCTTGAATGAAGTGCGGCCGTTCCGTCGCCTGCACGGCATCGACCTCAAGAGCTACGAGTTTGGCAGCGTATTCGTCGACCCGCCGCGCGCCGGCATGGACCCGGACACCTGCGAACTGACCCGGCGCTTCGACAACATCCTCTACATTTCCTGCAACCCGGAAACCCTGGCGGCCAACATCGCCCAACTGCACGACACCCATCGCATCACCCAATGCGCGATGTTCGACCAGTTCCCGTGGACTCACCACATGGAATCCGGCGTATTGCTGACCCGGCGCTGAGTGCAGGTGCCAGACATGAAAAAGCCGTCTCTGCGACGGCTTTTTTGTGGCTCAAGGGGCGACATCAACCTTTCGCGGACGCCCACCTTTTTTGCCATTGGCGCGTGCGGCCTCAGCCTTGGCCGAACTGCTTTGACGGCCATTGCGTGACGCGACGATCGAAGTCGCCATGGCCATCAATGGCGGACACGCCGATATCATCTCTGCAATGGATACATGCAGATCCTTACCTTCGTGGCAAAGCGCCGTACCGGAGTAACCGACTTTCAGCCGGGTGAAATCCTCGGCCTCAAAACCGTCGAATTCCGAATAATTCTTGACCGGCAGCAACACACCGCTGCCATCTTCGAAGCTGACGGCCAGACACGGGTCCAGAAAGGCTACCGCCGTGGCCTGTAAACCGCTGCGACGGCGTAACTCACCCCTTTCAATGGCTTCGTCCAGGCGACTTTCGGTGACTGGTAGATCAAACAGCGTCCTGGCTTTTATGGTTTTCATAACTCGATCTCCACACCTTCTTGTGCACCCTTCAGAAATAGCAGCGTCTTGTTCGCTTCGGGCTCATAACACGCAGAACCAATCATGTAAGTCGCACCAGCAATCCCTTTCACCAACACAACCTCATTGATTTGCCCGTCCCACAACTGGTTGTCGAGACAGACCGTTTGAATTTTGCGCCACCAGATACCACGAGCGCGCTGTAGATGGGCAGGCTGCATGAGCGATTGACGCAATCCCTCAAGCACCGCCAATGGCGGTCGTCTCGACAGCGGAACGACATCCCAGAGTTCAACACCGTTGTGCCAGAAGCAAAACTTGAACCTCGCACTCCATGTTCCGGCGTCCACATGCACATGCGGTGGACAGTGTTCATCGCGCAACATGATCACCACTGAGAGCCCTTTATAACGGCATACTTTCATGCTAACCCATCCGTTAGGTTAATGAATCCGAAGACCCGACATTCCCTGAAAATCCGACAATCGGCATGACGCACACAATCGTCAATGCGCTTCTGAGACTAGCGCTCAGCCCTATCTGCGGCCGATTCACAGCCTTGAAAAAACGTAACCAATCCTTTTCCGGCGCCCACAAAAAAAGCCGTCTCTGCGACGGCTTTTTTTCACCCGGTTTTCACCCTGGCAGATTCTTTCGATATTCAGTGGTGGTGATGCCTTTATACCCCCAGTTATCGGTATCAATTTCCTCGATCACGATGTGCGTCAGTTCTGGCGGTTTGCCGAGGACGCGCTGCAAGGTTTCGGTGATTTCCGCGATGACCTGGGCTTTTTGCTCCCGGGTAACGCCGTCACGGGTAATACGTACGCTGACGAAAGGCATGCTGTATCTCCTGCTCGTTGATCAAGAAAGGCCTGGGGCATCGAACTCACTGTATCGGTGTGCAGGCATCTGATAAATACTGATTCACACACTTCATTTGATCCCCGGTGTAATCAATCATGCAGCGACAATTCGACGATCTTCAGCTAGGCAGTATCGAGCTGTTTTGCCTGGCCGCCGAAGCCGGTAGCTTCACTTCTGCCGCGCTGGTGGCAGGCGTCACTCCGGCGGCCGTGAGTCGCTCGGTGTCACGTATGGAAGAGCGTCTGGGCGTACGGCTGTTCGCACGCACCACCCGCAGCGTCAAGCTGACCGACAGCGGTCGTCGCTACTACGAGGAATGCCGCCAGGCGCTGGCCCAACTGGTTGAAGCCCAGCGCGAAGTCATGGGCCAGCAGCAAGTACCGTCCGGGACCCTGCGCATCAGTATTCCCACCACCTACGCCCACCATCGCATCCTGCCGTTGCTCCCGGCCTTTCGCGCGCGTTTTCCGGCGGTGAAGGTTGAGTCGCACATCAGCAATCGCAACATCGATTTTGTCGGCGAAGGCTATGACATGGCCATTCGCGTGCGGGCGATTCCGGATTCCGGCCTGATCGCCAGGCCCCTCGAAGACGCCGAACTGGTGATGGTTGCCAGCCCCGACTACCTCCAGCGTGCCGGCACGCCGCAAACCCTCGACGACCTGCAGCACCACGAATGCATCCAGTACGAACTGCCCAGCAGCGGCCGGCGCATCGCCTGGTTGTTCAACGACAAGAGCGTGGAGCGGGAAATTCTGGCGGAAGGCAACTTCAGTTGTTCCGACGATGTATTGGGTGGCGTGACCCTGGCGAAACACGGCGCGGGGTTGTTTCAGACCTATCGTTTCATTGTCGAAAAGGAACTGGCTGATGGCTCATTGCTGGAAGTGCTCAAGCCCTACGGCGGACGCTCTCGGCCGTTTACCCTGCTCTATCCGCAAAGTCGCCACGTCCCCCTCAGATTGCGGGCGTTTATCGATTTTCTGCTTGAGCATCTGCCGCGCTGATACGAAACCGTCCGATCACCGCACACAAAAAGCCCGGTGACTGGCTCTTCAATTGACCGAATTAACCAGTTAGTACAATTTATCTCCACAGGCTGGAATCCTCGGCCAATGCCAAAAACAATAAGTGGAGAAACATCGATGCCCCCCATTATTCTGGTGCTCAACGGCCCGAATCTGAACCTGCTCGGCACCCGTGAGCCGGCAACCTACGGCCACGAAACCCTCGCTGACATTTCCGCCCTGTGCGGTCGTACCGCCGAAGAATTCGGCCTGGCGGTGGAGTTTCGCCAGACCAACCACGAAGGCGAACTGCTCGACTGGATTCACAACGCCCGCAACCGTTGCGCCGGTATCGTGATCAACCCGGCCGCGTGGACCCACACGTCGGTGGCGATCCGCGATGCGCTGGTTGCCAGTGAACTGCCGGTGATCGAAGTGCACCTGTCCAATGTCCACGCCCGTGAACCTTTCCGCCACCACTCCTTCGTCTCGGCGATCGCCACTGCGGTGATGGCCGGGTTCGGCAGCCACGGCTATCGCCTGGCGCTGGAGCATTTCAGTCTGCGTTTGAAGGGGTGAACATCGTGAATCCGAACCATACGGTATTGGCCGGACTGATCGGCGCCGGCATCCAGGCGTCCCGCACCCCGGCGCTGCACGAACATGAAGGCGATGCCCAGGGTTTGCGCTACCTCTATCGCCTGATCGACCTCGATCAACTGAAACTCGACAGCGATGCCCTGCCCGACCTGCTCAGTGCCGCCGAGCGCATGAACTTTACCGGGCTGAACATCACCTTCCCGTGCAAGCAGGCGATCATCCCGCTGCTCGACGAATTGTCGCCGGAAGCCCGCGGCATCGGCGCGGTGAACACCGTGGTGCTCAAGGATGGCAAGCGCATCGGCCACAACACCGATTGCCTGGGATTTGCCGAAGGCTTTCGCCGTGGCTTGACCGGCGTTGCCGTTGACCGCGTCGTACAGATGGGTGCCGGAGGCGCCGGTGCCGCCGTCGCCCACGCACTATTGAGCGAAGGCGTACGGCAACTGAGCATTTTCGATGTGGAAATCAGTCGTGCCCAGAGCCTGGCGGACAACCTCAATCAACATTTCGGCAGCGGCCGCGCTGTCGCGGGTCTCGATCTGGCGGGGAGCCTGGCCGAGGCCGACGGCCTGGTGAACACCACCCCCATGGGCATGAAAAAACTGCCGGGCATGCCGGTGCCGGTCGAGTGGCTGCGCGCGCAGCTGTGGGTCGCGGAGATTGTTTACTTCCCGCTGGAAACCGAACTGCTGCGCAACGCCCGCGCCCTGGGCTGCCGGACCCTGGATGGCGGCAACATGGCGGTGTTTCAAGCGGTGAAGGCGTTCGAATTGTTCAGCGGCGTGGTGCCCGATGCCCAGCGAATGCTGGCGCACTTTCAAAGCATGAATGGCTGAAGGCTTTCTGTGGCGAGCAAGCTTGCTCGCCACGGTTCAGGCCTGCAAATAGCGCAGAACAGACTCGCAAATCATCTCCCGATGACGCTGCTTGATGCCCTCGTCCGGCAAGTCGATCTGAAAAATCTCACCAAAGGTGTGACGGTTCGACACGCGATAGAAGCAGAACGAACTGATCAGCAAATGCACATCCAGCGGAACCAGCCCCTTACGAAACAGCCCTTCCTCGGCACCACGACGCAGAATCTCACCCAATGAGTCGAGGATGGTGTTGTTCATCGCCTTGATCGCATCGGAACGCTTCACGTACTCGGCGTTGTGGATGTTTTCAATGCTGACGATGCGCACGAAATCGACGTTGCGGTCATGGTGATCGAAGGTGAATTCCACCAGCCGCCGAATCGCCTCCACCGGGGCCAGTTCGGCCAGGTGCAGACGGTTCTCGGTGCTGCGGATATCGCCGTAAAGCTTTTCCAGCACTTCGACGTAGAGCTGTTCCTTACTGCCGAAGTAGTAATAGATCATGCGCTTGGACGTGTGGATGCGCTCGGCGATCGCATCCACACGAGCCCCGGAAAGCCCCTGCTGAACGAACTCGACAATGGCTTCTTGAAGAATGTTCTCGCGGGTTTTTTCCGGGTTGTTCTTGCGACTCTTACGCGGCTCGGCCATCGGTTCGTCGGACGCCAAGGAGAGTTCTGAAGTCATTGTCATTGCGGGCTCACGGCCATCACTGCACAAGCGGGCGATTATGGGCTGAGCCGCACACTGAGGGAAGCCGTGCGGCAATGGATTACTCCCGTCATTACGAATTTCCTACAACTTTGCCTGACGGACGGCACCACTTCGGGATTTGGCCATTGCCGCCAGTCGTACCGCGACGTTGGCCGCGCCGTAACCGGCATAGCCGTTCTTGCGCTGGATGATCTCGAAGAAAAACCGCCCTTCGAACGGCTCGGTGTACACATGGAACAGCTCGCCACCCTGGGCATCGCGGTCGTACAGCACGTTGTAGTAGGCCAGTTCGCTGAGGAACTCGTCGTCGAAGTCGAAGCGCGCCGCCAGGTCGTCGTAATAGTTGAGCGGGATGTCCAGCAACGGAACGCCCGCCGCTTTCGCACGACTGACTTCGGCAAAGATATCGTCGCAATCAAACGCGATGTGATGCACGCCGGAGCCGCGATAACTCGACAGCGCGTGTGAGACGGCGGTGTTGCGGTTCTCGGAAATGTTCAGCGGCAGACGAATCGAGCTGTCCCGACTGCGCAACGCGCGGCTCTTCACCAGACCATAAGGGTCGGGCAACACCACTTCGTCGTTGGCCTCGAAATCCAGCAGGCTCTTATAGAACAACACCCAACTGTCGAGGCTGTCGGCCGGCAGGGCCATCGCCATGTGATCGATGCGTTTGAGACCGCCGCTGGCCAGCGCGTTCGGCTGCAGGTTGAAGTCGGTACCGTAGACGTCGGCGTCCTGGTCCACCAGGTAAATCAGGCTGCCATCCGGCGCGCGCACGGCGGCGAGCTCCAGTTCATTGGGGCCGACCAGCCCGCGATAGGGCTGGCCTTTGTAAGCCACGGCGCGGGCCAGTGCACTGGCGCTGTCCTTGACCCGCACGGCGGTGGCGCACAGCGATGGACCGTGGGCCTCGAAAAAACTGTGGCCGAACGAGTAAGGCTCGGAGTTGAGGATCAGGTTGATATCGCCCTGGCGCAACAGGCTGACGCTCTTGGAGCGATGCTGGCCAGCCTTGACGAAACCCAGGCGTTCCAGCCAGTTCGAGAGCTTGGCCCCGAGGCTTTCATCCACGGCGAACTCGAGAAACTCGATGCCGTTGTACTCGCTGGCCTTGGGCGTCTCGAACAGGATGTCGAGATTGGCCGCGGGCCGGGACTCCTGCGCCAGACGCTGACGGGTTTTCTCTTCGAGGTACAGCAACGAACGCAAACCGTCGGCGGCATTGGCCCGTGGTGGCGCGGCGCGAAAGCCGTCGTTGAAAATCTCCAGCGACAGCGGCCCGGTGTAACCGCTCTTGATGATCGGTGCGAGGAAGCCCGGCAGATCGAACTCACCCTGGCCAGGGAAGCAGCGGAAATGCCGGCTCCACTCCAGCACATCCATGGCCAGGATGGGCGAGTCGGCCATTTGCACGAAGAAGATCTTGTCGCCCGGGATATCAGCGATGGCGCTTGGATCGCCCTTGAGCGACAGCGTATGAAAGCTGTCGAGCAACACGCCGAGGCTTGAATGATCGGCCTGACGCACGATGTTCCACACCTGTTGATAGGTGTTCACATGCCGGCCCCAGGCCAGTGCTTCGTAACCGATACGCAAACCCCGCGCGCCGGCGCGTTCGGCCAGCAGGCGCAAGTCGTCGACCAGAATCTGCTCATCGCCAATGGAATCGGCCGAGGCGTTGCTGCACACCAGCACCAGGTCGGTGCCCAGTTCCTGCATCAGGTCGAACTTGCGCTCGGCCCGCTCCAGATTGCGCGACAGGCGGTCACGGCGGCAGCCTTCGAAATCCCGGAACGGTTGAAACAAGGTGATGGCGATCCCGAGATCGGCGCACATCTGTTTGATTTCCCGGGGGCTGCCGTCGTAGTAGAGAAGGTCATTCTCGAAAATCTCGACGCCGTCAAAACCAGCGGCGGCAATGGCTTCGAGTTTTTCCGGCAGGGTACCGCTCAAGGAAACGGTGGCAATGGAACGCTGCATATCTTCGACTCCGGGTACTGGAGACCATTTTGTCAGGGGCACTGTGGCGAGGGGGCAGCCCCCTCGCCACACTTCGCCATCTGCTACAAGGATCACGTTTAGCTTTGAGTGAATTATTGGCTGCGTGATTGCGCACAGCAATTTAAAGTGTACTACCCAGTTAGTTTTGCGTGCGATTATCGAACAAAATGGCAATTGGCGAATTGACGATTTTTCGCCCACTGCGCAACATCAACACCACATTGGGCCCGGTCACCACTCATCGGTCCCAGTTAACAACGACCCAGAACACCACATAAAAATTTCAAAAAAACGGGTATACGCTCATGCGCTCCTTCACCGCTCTGCTCGCTCGAACCAACGCCATTACGCCTGGCCCGGCGTCCATCCGAACCCTGCGCACCGCTGGCACACACGTGCCGCTCGCTGAATAACCCGTCAGCCGACGAAACAGCCGATCAGTCCTCACGCGCTCGCCGCCAGCGATTGATCACGCGCCCTTGAAGTCCCGACGAGCCTGGCTTGTCAGTCATTGAACGGATGGCACACATGAATCCTACACAAAGCTCACGCATGGCCCCGGCCATGAGCGCTACCACCGGTGGCATCGGCGATAAAATCCGCGGCGCCATGGCCGTCGGCAAAACCCGTTGGGGCATGCTGGCGCTGGTGTTTTTCGCCACCACCCTGAACTACATCGACCGCGCCGCCCTCGGCGTCATGCAGCCCATCCTGGCCAAGGAAATGAGCTGGACGGCGATGGACTACGCCAACATCAACTTCTGGTTCCAGGTCGGCTACGCCATCGGCTTCGTGCTGCAAGGGCGCTTGATCGATCGGGTCGGTGTGAAGCGCGTGTTCTTCTGCGCCGTACTGCTCTGGAGCCTCGCTACCGGCGCTCATGGCCTGGCCACATCGGCGGCTGGCTTCATGGTTTGCCGCTTCATCCTCGGCCTGACCGAAGCCGCCAACTACCCGGCCTGCGTGAAGACCACGCGCCTGTGGTTCCCGGCCGGCGAGCGTGCCGTGGCCACCGGTATTTTCAACGCCGGGACCAACGTCGGTGCGATGTTCACGCCGATGTTGCTGCCATTGATCCTGCACGCCTGGGGCTGGCAAGCCGCGTTCCTGTGCATGTCGGCACTGGGCGGCATCTGGCTGGTGTGCTGGGGCCTGAAGTACTTCAACCCGGATGATCACCCGAGCGTCAAACAGTCGGAACTGGACTACATCCAGAAAGAAGACGAACCGGAACAAACTCGCGTACCGTTCTCGAAAATCCTGCGCATGCGTGGCACCTGGGCCTTCGCCCTCGCCTACTCGATCACCGCGCCGGTGTTCTGGTTCTACCTGTACTGGCTGCCACCGTTCCTCAATCAGCAATACAACCTGGGCATCAACGTCACCCAGATGGGCATCCCGCTGATCATCATCTACCTGACTGCCGACTTCGGTAGCGTGGGCGGCGGGATTCTGTCCTCGTTCCTGATCGGCCGCGGTATCAACCCGATCAAGGCGCGACTGATGTCCATGTTCCTGTTCGCCTGCTGCATCATCGGCGTGATCATGGCCGCCGGCTCCAGCAACCTGTGGGTCGCGGTGTTCGCCATTTCCCTGGCCATCGGCGCGCACCAGGCCTGGACCGCGAACATCTGGAGCCTGGTGATGGACTACACGCCCAAGCACATGATGAGTACGGTGTTCGGTTTCGGTGGCATGTGCGCCGCCATTGGCGGGATGTTCATGACGCAGTTGGTCGGCCATATCCTGACCGTCACCAACAACAACTACACCGTGCTGTTCACCCTGATTCCGGCGATGTACTTCATCGCGCTGATCTGGATGTACTTCATGGCCCCGCGCAAGATTCCGAAAGTAGAAGACTGATGCTGCCTCGGCGCAGGCCCGATTTCGGGCCTGCGCTTTTTTTGTGCCCGCATTTCATGAATCCATGATTTTTCGTTCATCGCCAAGGAGGTCTAACCATGTCGCCAGGTCGCCTGAGCATCGCCCAACGCGCGGTCATCAGCTTCGGTCTCATCGCCCTGCTGGTGCTGTTGCAGGGCTTGTTCGCCCTCAAGCAAGTCGCCGAAGTGCGTGCCACCGGCCAATACACCGAGAACATCTCCCTGCCCAGTACCCGCTACCTGGGGGAAATCCGCGACTATGCATTGAGCATTCGCGTACTCAGCCTGCGCATGGCACTCAACCGCGACCCCAAAGTGCTCGAGGCCACGGTGAGCCGCCTGCATCAGGTGCAGGGCTGGCTGGAACAGGCGCTGAACAAATTCACCCCCCTCGTAGGCGATTACAACAGAGAGCCGTACGAAAAATTCGTCGCGACCGTCACCCAATACCGTCAAGCGCTCGCGCAATACGAAACCCTGTCGCGGGAAAACCGCCAGGAAGAAATGACCGCGCTGCTCAACGGCAAGATCCAGGATTACTCGACACTGACCGGTGACCAGTTCGCAGAGCTGGTGGCCCTCACCACCCAGCAAGTCAGCCAATCGGCGCAACAGGCCGACGCGCTCTACAACCAGGTGAAAGTCACGGTGATCGGGGCCTTGATCGCCGTCTCGCTGCTGACCGTGCTCCTCGCCTGGATGTTGATTCGCAGCATCGTGGCGCCCATCCGTCAGGCCGTAGACGTGGCCGAGCAGGTCGCCGCCGGGGATCTCAGTACGCCGATCCGCAGCCACGGCATGGATGAAACCGGGCGTTTGCTGACCGCGTTGTCGATCATGCAAACCAGCCTGCGCGAGACCCTGCAACGGATCAGCGACGCCTCCACACAACTGGCCGCTGCCGCCAACCAGATGAAACAGAGCACCCACCAGGACTCTGGCCGCCTGCAACAGCAGCACAACGAAATCGAACAAGCCGCCACGGCGGTGAACGAGATGACCGTGGCCGTGGAAGAAGTCGCACGCAATGCCGTATCGACGTCTGACAGTACGCGCCAGTCGACACAACAGGCGAGTCAGGGTCAGGCGCGGGTGATTGAAACACTCGACTCGATCCAGGCCATGAGCGCCGATGCCGGCACAGCCCTGCAACAGGTGCAGACCCTGGCCGAGCAATCCCGGGAAATCGGCAAGGTGCTGGACGTGATTCGCGCCATCGCCGAACAGACCAACCTGCTGGCGCTCAACGCGGCCATCGAGGCCGCCAGGGCCGGGGAAGCCGGGCGCGGTTTTGCGGTCGTGGCCGATGAAGTTCGCGCACTGGCCCATCGCACTCAACAATCGACCCGGGAAATCGAACAGATGATCGGCCGGGTTCAGGGCGATACCGAAGGTGTGGTGCAGTCGATGCACGGCAACAGCCAGCGCGTTGCGCAAACCCTGTCGCTCGCGGAACAGGCTGGCATCGCACTGGCAGAAATTACCCGGGCCATGGAACAGATCCATGAGCGCAACCTGGTGATTGCCAGCGCGTCGGAAGAGCAAGCGGCGGTGGCGCGCGAGGTGGACAGGAATCTGCTGAACATTCGCGACCTGTCACTGCAAAGCGCCGACGCCTCGACCCGCACCAGTGCTACCAGCCAGGAGCTGTCGCAATTGGCGGCGGGCCTGCAAAACCTGGTGGTGCGCTTCAGGTTCTGAGCGGCCTCAACGGCGACTTTGCTGCCAGGCCGCCGCCAGGCCACTGCAGCAAATCACCGCGATCCCAAGCACCGTGGTCAAGGTTGGCGTGTGGGAAAAGAGCAACCAGCCCAGCAGGCCGGCAAACACGATCTGGCAGTAACTGAAGGGCGCCAGCAAAGCGGGCGCGGCATGGCGGAAAGCCTGGGTCAGAAACAGATGCGCCGTCATGCCGCAGGCGCCCAGCGCCAGCATCAGCACGCCATGGGGCAGGCTCGGCACCTGCCAGAAGAACGGCACCAACGCACTCATTACCAGGGTGTTGCACAGCCCGGCGAAGAAGTTGCTGGTGGTCGGGCTGTCGATCTCGCTGAGCTTGCGGGTCAGCAGTTGATAGAAGCAGAAAAACAACGCCGAACAGAACGGCAGCAACACCGCCGGGGTGAACAACTCGCCGCCGGGGTGAACAATGATCAGCACGCCGCTGAAGCCGAAAATCACCGCCAACCACTGCCCGCGCGTCACGCGCTCCTTGAGCAACGGCACCGACAACGCCGTGACCAGCACGGGCGCCAGGAAGTTGACCGAGGTCGCTTCCGCCAGCGGGATGTACATCAACCCCGTGGTGAAAAACAGACTGGTGCCCAGCAGGCATAACGCCCGGACCAATTGCAGCAACGGGCGCTTGGTACGCAACACCCGCAACCCGGATTGCGGCAGGAATATCCCGGCCATCAACAAGGTGTGCACCACATAACGCGCCCACACCACCATGACAATCGGGTAGAACCCCGAGAGGTATTTGGATATCGCGTCATGACTGGAAAACAGGAAGGTGGCAACGACGATCAGCAAGATGCCCTTGAAGGGCTGATTGACGCCGGAAAGCGGGGTGCTGACTGTCATTGGGTTTCCTTTTGTTTACATCAAAAATCAAAAGCTTCGCGGGCAAGCCACGCTCCTACAGGTCAGCATAAAACGTGTGGGAGCGTGGCTTGCCCGCGACAGGTGCGCAGCACCGCTTACAGCCGCGCCAACAATTCCCGGGTTTTATCCAACGCCATCTGCGCCCGGTCCAACCCGCTCACGCCCTGCTCCAGCAGTTGCAGGGTGGGAATTTCCAGACTCAATGGAATGTTAGCCGGCAAACAGCGCAACAGACCCGGCAGATCGCAATCGCCATCGCCGGGAAACCGCCGCTCATTACGGGCCTGACGCAAAATCTCGGCCATGTCGGCCGGACGCGGCCCCGCCACATCACATAACTGCGCATACCGTAGCCGCGAAGGGGCAACCCTGGCCAGATCTTCCAGCCGCGACCCGGAGCGATCGAAATGGAACGCATCCACCAGCACTGCACCGTTTTCGCGCCCGGCCGCCTCGACGATGCGCACGGCTTGCTCAAGGTTGCGCGCATCGGTCCAGGGCATGAACTCCAGGTGCGGATGCAGTCCATATGGGGCCGCCAGATCACAAAGCAGCGCAAAGTTATCGATCAGGCGTTGCTCATCCACATCATTACCGGCCACCAGTAATTCAGTCGCACCGAATTCGGCACCGACCGCCAGAACCTTCTCGAATTCGGCGACGACGGTATCCGGCTTCAAGCGCAGGATTTCAACATCCAGTACACGTATGCCGGTATCGCGCAGACGCGCCAGGGTCTGACGGCGCAAACCCGCATCCGCCACCAGGGCAAAATGGTGCTCCTCCGGCGTCGCCGGCACCAGACGCAAGCCGACGTGGCTGTACCCGGCCCGCGCCGCGACGTCGACCATCTCGGGCGGTGACAACTCCAGCACGGTCAGACTGGCCAGGGAAAAGATTCGTTCACTCATGGTCAAGCCTCAATCAGGGAAGGTGTGCAAGCGCGACCGGTTTCGGCGGCTTCGCGGATGGCTTCGATCAGCGCCAGGGTGCGGGCGGCATCGGCGGCGCTCACCAGCGGCTCGACTTCCCGGCGCGCGACGCGCACGAAATGCTGCAACTGCAAGCGCAACGCCTCATCGGCGCTGAAGCTTTCCTGCGTCTGCACCAGGGACT
This sequence comes from Pseudomonas mohnii, assembly GCF_900105115.1. Lineage (NCBI taxonomy): Bacteria > Pseudomonadati > Pseudomonadota > Gammaproteobacteria > Pseudomonadales > Pseudomonadaceae > Pseudomonas > Pseudomonas mohnii. Next base: position 4,130,007 of record NZ_FNRV01000001.1, on the reverse strand, counting down.
GATGCCACCCGCCATCGGCTTCGGTGTAATGCCAGCGCTTGAGTTGCGGAATGCTCAGCGCCCCGCCGGTTCCGGCGAGCAAGTAACACGGCTGGTCGGCCTGACGCGGATACACCGGGTTCTCCCCGGAATCCAGCTCCCAACTCCAGGGCGCCGCCACCGCGTCGGACCCGGTCAGGCTACCCAGGGCACCGTTGTCGAACTGCAGCAACACCGCCGCGCAATCTTCGTTGGCAAAACCGCGGATGGCGTTGCTGGTAATGGCCTGCACCTGACGTACTTCACCGCACAAGTGCCGCAGCAAATCGAGGTCGTGGATCAGGTTGGTCAACAACATCCCGGCACCCGCCTCGCGGCGCCAGGGCGTCTCGAAGTAACTGTCGGGTTTGCGCAACTGCCAGAGCGCCGTGACCGTGGTCAACCGGCCCAAGGCGCCGCTCTTGACCAGTTCATGGGCACGGACGATCAACGGATTGTGCCGCCGATGATGGCCCACCAGCACCGGTACACCCGTAGCCTTCGAAGCCTCCACCAACTGGCGAACCTCATCCAGATGCACGCCGACCGGTTTCTCCAGCAACACCGCTACACCGACGGCGAGGCAGTCGAGGGCGGTGCTGATGTGCAGGTTATTCGGATTCGCGACGATGACCGCGTCCGGCTTCATCTGCTCCAGCATCTGAGCGTGATCGGCGAAATACGCCACGCCCCATTCGGCGGCGAGGGTTGCTGCTTGCGGACCGGGATCGGCCACGGCGCACAGCGTCGCTTCAGTCAGGGTTTTCAGATGCTGGTAATGCTGCTGGCCCATGATGCCAGCGCCGATCAGGGCGATTCGAAGGGGCGAATTCAAGGCGCGGTCCTCTTGTGTTTATTGTTGGAAGGAAGGTTTCCAATAATTTAGAACCCAGTTCCAGATTCTTACACACACAAGGACTGAAAGTGTTCGAACAACGCACAGCTTCATTTGGCAAACGAAAATCCTTTGTGGGAGCGGGCTTGCCCGCGATAGCGGACCTCCAGCCAACAATGATGTCGGATATAAGTCCCTCATCGCGGGCAAGCCCGCTCCCACAGGAGAAACTTGCGCCCCTAGTTAAACAACTCCGACGCCAGGCTCGCCGCCGACAACTCCTCGGTAAACCTCAACAACAACGGCGCCAGTTCATGCAGTCGCGCGCCCGGCATCCGCGCGCTCGGCCCGGCAATGCTGAGTACGCCGATCACCCGGCCATCGCCGGGATGACGCACCACCGCGGCAATCGCCGACGTGCCTATCGCCGAACTTTCCTCGACACAGGCATAGCCTTGCTCCCGCGCCAGGCGCAGGCGCTCGAGCAATTCAATGTTCGAGCGCGGCGCATTCGGCCCCAGTTCCAGTGGTCGGTCCATGGCCTGGCGTTCGACCAGCGACAGGGCTTCGGCATCGCTCATGCACGCCAGCCACGCATGCCCGGAAGCCGTGTAAAACAGCGGGGCATCGCGGCCCATGTCCGGGTCGTAGCGCAAGCCGGAGCGGGCCCCCTGGGACTTGGCGATCCAGGTCTGCCGCTCGCCGTCTATGACGCCCAGGCGCACCAGTTCACCGGTTTCCTGAGCCAGGCGATCGAGCACCGGCTGCACGATATCGGCGCCACTGCTCGACAGATAACGGAACCCCATCGCCACCAGCTTGGTCGACAGGTGGTAGCGCAGGTTCTCCGGATTCTGTCGCACATAACCGAGGCGAATCAGCTCCGCCAGCATGCGATGGGTGGCGCTCTTGGGGATGTCCAGCTGCTCTGCCAGGGTCTGCATCGGCAGGCCACGGGGGTCGCTGGTGAGGCTTTCAAGCACACTGAAAACACGTTCGATCTGACTGCCGGCCATGGGAGCTTCCACGCAAAATTTGCTCGATTCTAGAAGACAACCGGCCGAATGCGAAATCTGGAACTCGCCGTCCGATTACCGCCCGCTTTGTGCGCCCCAGGCTTGCCCGACTCCGTCGACCTCTTATATTTTCTGGAATCAAATTCCAAAATAATAGACCGCTGGAGTGCTCAAAATGCCTGCCGAACCGCCCATTCTTCCCGACATCGACTGTGATGTGCTGATCGTCGGCTCCGGTGCGGCCGGTTTGTCGGCCGCTGTCACGGCGGCATGGCATGGCCTGAAAGTCATTGTGGTGGAAAAGGATGCGGTTTTCGGTGGCGCCACGGCATGGTCCGGCGGCTGGGCCTGGGTGCCCTGCAATCCCCTGGCCCGTCGCGCCGGCATCGTCGAAGACGTGGCACTGCCACGCACCTATTTAAAACACGAGTTGGGCGAGCACTTCGAGCCGGCAATGATTGATGCCTTCCTGGAGGCCGGCCCACAGATGGTTGCGTTTTTCGAACAGCACACCTCGCTGCAATTCGCCGACGGCAATGCCATTGCCGACATTCACGGCGACACGCCAGGCGCAGGCACCGGCGGGCGCTCGGTGATCGCCGCCCCTTATGACGCACGAAAAGTCGGCAAGCTGCTCAAGCGTCTGCGCAAAACCATGCGTGAAACGTCGTTCATGGGCATGCCGATCATGGCGGGCGCGGACCTTACGGCATTCCTCAACCTGACCCGCTCGCTGCCCGCCGCCTGGCACGTCACCCGACGCTTCACCCGCCACCTGCTCGACCTCGCCGTGCATGGCCGCGCGATGCAACTGGTCAACGGTGTGGCGCTGGTCGCACGCCTGGCAAAATCCGCCGAGGACCTCGGCGTATTGCTGTGGGAGTCGGTGCCCGTCACCGAGTTGCTGCGCGAGAACCATCAGGTCCGTGGTGCGGTGGTCAGCACCGCCAAGGGTTCGGTGCGCATCCAGGCGCGCAAGGCCGTCGTGCTCGCGGCCGGCGGTTTTGCCAATGACATCGAACGGCGCAAGGCATTGTTTGCGCGCACGCCAACCGGGCGTGAGCACCTGGCCTTGCCGCCGCTGGCGGTGTCCGGCGACGGGCTGCGACTGGGCGAAAGCGTCGGCGCTCGAGTGAATACCGATGTGGCGTCACCGGTCGCCTGGGCACCGGTCTCGCAGGTGCCGCACAGCGATGGCAGCGTTGGCCATTTCCCGCACATTATTGAACGCGGCAAGCCGGGGATCATCGGCGTGCTGAGCAATGGCCAGCGCTTCGTCAACGAAGCCAACGGCTACTACGACTACGTCAAGGCCATGGTCGCCGCTGCCCCGCCAGGCGAAGAGGTCGCTTCGTGGCTGATTTGCAGCCATGGTTTCCAGCGGCGCTACGGGCTGGGCATCTCTCGGCCGTTTCCGGTGCCGTTGTCATCCTTTATCCGCAGCGGCTATCTGAAAACCGGTAACACCCTTGAAGAATTGGCGTCGGCCTGCGGCATCGATCCGGCCGGTCTGCGCCGCACCGTGGAAGACTACAACCGCCATGCGCGCAACGGTGAAGACCCGCAGTTCGGTCGCGGCTCGACCCCATATAACCGCAAGCAGGGCGATGCGCGGCAGCAACCCAACCCCTGCGTCGCGCCGATCGAACAAGGCCCGTTCTACGCGGTGAAGGTCCAGCCCGGTTGCTTCGGCACCTTCGCCGGGCTCAAGGTCAACGCACACGCCCAGGTCCTCGACGACACAGGTCAGGCCATCGCCGGGCTGTATGCGGCGGGCGGCGACATGGCCAGCATCATGGGCGGGCACTACCCCGCCGGCGGCATCAATCTGGGTCCGGCGCTGACCTTCGGCTACATCGCCGCGCGGCATATCGCGGGTATCACCGCTTATGAAAAGGAGATCGACCATGCAGCACATCGTTAACGCCCAAGGTTTGAACATGCCAAAACTGGGCCTCGGCACCTGGCCGATGCTGGGCGAGGAATGCACCCGCGCCGTGGAACAGGCCCTGGCACTGGGTTATCGGCACATCGATACGGCGGCGGGCTACAACAACGAAGACGCTGTCGGTCAAGCACTGGCGAACAGTCCGACACCCCGCGAGCAGATCCACGTCACCACCAAGGTCTGGTGGGACCAACTGCAACCCGACGCCATGCGCCACTCCATGGACCGCAGCCTAAAGGCCCTGCGCAGCGATTACGTCGACCTGTTCATGATCCATTGGCCGAGCACCGACTGGGACTTGCCGAGCACGATCGAGACCCTGGTGTCGTTCAAGGAACAGGGCCTGGCGCGCAATATCGGCGTGGCGAATTTTCCGCTGCCGCTGTTACGCACAGTCGTCGAGGAACTGGGCGCCCCGCTGTCCGCCATTCAGGTCGAGTATCACGTACTGCTCGGCCAAAACGCCCTGCTGAACTACGCCCGTCAACTCGATCTGGCCCTCACGGCCTACACGCCCCTGGCTCGCAACAAGGTGTCGGACATCCCGCAGATCCGTCAGATCGCCGCCAAACACGGCGTGCTGCCAACCCAGGTCGCACTCAAATGGCTGCTGGATCAAGCGAACGTGGCCGCCATTCCCAAGGCCAGTAGCGAGGCCAATCAACGGGCCAACCTGGCGGCGCTGGAGGTGCAACTGGATGACACGGACCGCGCCTTGATCGCCAGCCTTTCCAAACGCGAGCGTCAGGTCAGCCCGCCCTTTGCCCCGGTATGGGACGCGTTCGACGAATAACCCCGCCGATCCGGGCGCTTTACGCAGCGCTCGATGTTCCCCCGATAAAAAAACCGTCGCCCTGCGGAATTCGTCGGGGTGTCCGTGTTCAATACAAGCCTGAAATGTACTCGGCAATCCGTCAGGGGTTGCCGGGCCTACGGGCGCGTGCGACAAAAACCCGGACGACTGGACTGGCGCCGCTCCCACTTGGCAGCAACACTCACCGCACGGGTCATTACCCGGAACAGAAGAGGATTCCCACATGCTATGGAAAAAAGGCCGACGCAGTGACAACGTGGTCGATGCCCGTGGCGATGATGCCGGCGGCGGCGGGATGCGCTTTGGCGGTGGCAAGGGCCTGAGCCTGACGGCCATCATTCTGATCGTCGGCATCGGTTGGATCACCGGCCAGGACCCGCTGCAGATCCTCGGCCAACTGACCGGGCAGATGGGCCAGCAAACGGCACCGGCGACCACTCAGACGCGCAAGGCGCCACCAGCCAGTGATGAAGGCGCCGAATTCGTCCGTTCGATTCTGGGTGATACCGAGGACACCTGGCAGCAGATTTTCCAGCAGGCCGGCAAGCAATACAAAGACCCGACCCTGGTGTTGTTCAGCAATCGCGTGAACTCGGCCTGCGGCCTGGCGACGTCGGCCACCGGTCCGTTCTATTGCCCGGCGGACCAGAAGGTCTATCTGGACATGGCGTTTTTCCAGGAAATGGCCCAACGTTTTTCCGCGGCGGGGGACTTTGCCCAGGCCTACGTGATCGCTCACGAAGTCGGACACCACGTGCAGACCTTGCTCGGTGTTTCCGCAAAAATCCAGGCCGCGCGCCAGCAAGGCCGGCAAATGGAAGGCGATGGTGGCTTGCTGGTGCGTCAAGAACTGCAAGCCGATTGCCTGGCCGGCGTCTGGGCCAACCATGCACAACGACGGCTGAACTGGCTGGAACCGGGCGATGTCGAAGAAGCGCTCAACGCTGCCAATGCCATCGGCGATGATCGTTTGCAGCAACAGGGTCGGGGCCGTGTGGTGCCCGACTCGTTTACCCATGGTACGTCGGCGCAACGGGTGCGCTGGTTCAAAACCGGATTCGCCCAAGGCCAGGTTGGCCAGTGCGACACCTTTGCGGCGAAAAATCTGTAAATGAAGACGTGGCTGTTGGCGTTATTGATCACTTGCACAAGCACTTGGGCTGCCGAGCATGCCGTCAAGGAGGTCAGCCCCGGACGCCTGTTGTTGAAATCAGGCGAGATCGCGGTGGGCATCAGCCCTGGCCCGGCCAAAATCGAACGTGTGCTGATCATCGTCCATGGTCGCTTGCGCAACGCTCAGACCTACCTGCACAGCGGCGAACACGCGGCGGAACTGGCCGGGCAAAGTGCGACAACACTGATCATCGCCCCACAATTCCTTAATGAAACCGACGTCGCGATGCATCCCGTCGCCGAGACCGTTCTGCGCTGGCAGGGCAATGAGTGGATGGCGGGGGGCGAATCCACTGCGCCGTTCCGTCTCAGCGCCTTTGCGGCGCTGGACGAAATCATCGCCCGCCTGGGTGATCGCGAACAGTTTCCCGATGTGAAGCAAATCGTCATCGCCGGCCACTCCGGTGGCGCTCAAGTGGTTCAGCGATACGCCCTGCTCGGACACGATCAGCCAGCCCTCGACGCCGCCGGTGTGCAGGTGCGCTATGTCATCGCCAATCCATCTTCCTATGCGTACTTCGACGAACGCCGGCCAGTGGCTTTCAGCCATGCCCGCTGCCCGGACTTCAATCGCTGGAAGTACGGGCTGACGGATCTACCCGCCTACGCCGAAGGGAAAACGCCGGCGCAACTGCTGGCAACCTACGTCAAGCGCAACATCGTTTATCTGCTGGGGCAACAGGACATCGACCCCAACCACCCGGCGCTGGACAAGGGTTGTGAAGCCCAGGCGCAAGGCCCCTATCGATTGGCCCGCGGGCGCAATTACTTTGAGTATCTGAAGCGGATGCAACCGAAAGGGCTCAATCAGCAACTGATCGAAGTGCCCGGCGTCGGGCATGACGGGGATGGGATGTTTACTTCGCCGGAGGGGCAAAAGGCGTTGTTCGGGCGGTAGGTTTTGCGCTGGCCGAGCCGGCGCCATCGCGAGCAAGCTCGCGCCCACAATCAATCGCACTCCACTGCGTGAGCGAGCCTGCTCCGGGCGGCGTTCCGACGATAGCGTCAGATCAGGCAACCAAGCGCTCAAGCCGAGAGCATCTGCCGCAACTCGATGCAATCGGCCGCATGCCAATCGGTCAATTCCGGCCACGGATTATCCGGCAGGTTCACCAGCACCGTCCGTGCCCCCGCCGCCCGCCCGCAATCCAGATCAAAGCGGTAATCACCGACCATCACCATTTCGCTCGCCGGTACGTTCCAGGCTTGCGCCAATTTCAGCAAACCACCGGGGTGCGGTTTTGGCGGCGCTTCATCTCGACCGAGCACGTCCTCCACCGCGAAGCAGTCAGCCAGGCCAATGGCCTCCAGCGTGACATGCGCCAATTCACGGGCATTGCGCGTGAGAATACCCAGGCGATAACCACGCCCGGCCAAGTCACGCACCAGCTCTACGGCACCCGGTGCCGGTTTCGACCCGAGCGCCAGGTCGCGCTCGTGCTCAAGCAGCCACGCATGCTTGGCAGCGGCTTCGTCGGCCGGTAGCGCGGCGAGGTGGGTCAGGATGTCGTCTTCGGCCGGGATCGCCAGCGCCACGCGAATCGCCGCGAAATCATGCACCGCCACCGTCAGGGTGCCGTCCATGTCGAACACCCAGTGACGCACGTCGGCCAGACTCATGACCAATCCTTGCGATGACGGATCAGGCCTTCCTGCGTGACCGAGGCCACCAGTTTCCCGGCGCGGTTGAACACGCTGCCACGGGAGAAACCACGGGAGTTGCCGGCCCAGGGACTGTCCATCGCGTACAACAACCAGTCATCGGCACGCAGATCAGCGTGGAACCACAGCGCATGATCGAGGCTGGCGACCTGCATGTCCTTGTGCCAGACCGATTTGCCATGGGGCTGCATCGAGGTGGTCAGCAGACCGAAATCCGAGGCGTAGGCCAGCAAGTACTTGTGCAACGCCGGGGAGTCGGCCAAGGCGCCGTCGGCGCGAAACCAGACGTACTTGATCGGGTCGGACGGCAGCGGGTTGTAGGGATCCTTTTCGGTGATCGGCCGGAACTCGATCGGCTTGGGGCACAGCAGTTTTTCGCGCATTTTCTCGGGAATCAGGTGCGCGCGCTGCTGGGTCAGCTCCAGCTCCGATGGCAGGTTTTCCGGACCGACCACTTGCGGCATTTCGCTTTGGTGCTGGAAACCCTCTTCGTCGTACTGGAACGAGGCGCTGCAGGTGAAGATCGGATGACCCTTCTGGATCGCGGTCACCCGGCGCGTGCTGAAACTGCCACCGTCGCGCACCCGGTCAACCTGATACACCACCGGCAACCCGGCGTCGCCCGGACGCAGGAAATAGCCATGCATCGAATGCACATGGCGCGCCTCATCGACGGTCTGACTGGCCGCCGACAGGGACTGGCCGAGTACCTGGCCGCCGAACAACTGCCGAAAACCCAGGTCCTGGCTACGGCCACGGAACAGGTTTTCCTCAATCGGCTCCAGGGTCAGCAGGTCGACCAGATCATCCAACACTTGGCTCATTCAGACTCTCCTCACACAAAGCAATGCCGCGCAGTCTTGGCTGCGGCGGTCGATTCAGTTTCTGGCCAGGGCCGATGGGAGCCATTGTAAACATCCGCGGCGGCTTATCCATGCAAGGTTTGCAGCCATTGTTCACGGCTGATGCGATACAGCACGTGATGGCGCAAGGGATGATCGACGGCAAGGTTGGGGTGTTCAAAGTCATCAGCGCAATCATGGTGCATGCCAATGGCCTGCATGACTTTCTGTGATGGCAGGTTGCTGTCGGCCGTGAAGGAGACGATTTCGTTCAGCGCCAAACGGTCAAACCCGCAGCGCAGAGCGGTCCACGCCGCCTCACTGGCATAACCCAGTCCCCAATGCTCCCGCGCCAGGCGCCAGGCGATTTCGATGGCGGGGGTGAACGGCGCGTCGAAACCCACCACCCCGAGCCCGGTAAATCCGATGAACTGCCCAGTGTCCTTGCGCTCCAGCGCCCACGGACCGAAACCATGCTCAGCGAAATGACCACGGATTCGCCCGATCAATGAAGCACTTTCCAGTCGGCTCAAGGGTGCCGGGAAATAACGCATGACCTGTGGATCGGCACACATCGCCGCAAACTCCGGCAAATCCTCATCCTGCCACTGCCGCAATAGCAGCCGCGCGCTCGCGAGTTCCAGTATCGGCTCCATCGTGCTCCCCCCATTTTCATGCCGCGAGTCTACAACGCTGGTAGGATCCTTCACTCATTCCTGTACGAAAGCATCATGCCGCTGCCGCTGATTTATCACGAAGACTACAGTCCCGAATTCCCGGCGGATCACCGCTTCCCCATGGACAAGTTCCGCTTGCTGCGCGATCACCTGGTGGACAGCGGCCTGACTCGCGACGCCGACCTGCTGCGTCCGCAACTCTGCCCGCCGGAGATTCTCGCCCTCGCCCATGACCCTTCGTACATCGAACGCTACATGGGCGGCGAGTTGTCCCGCGAGGATCAACGTCGCCTCGGCCTGCCCTGGAGCGAAGCCCTGGCCCGGCGCACGGTGCGGGCGGTCGGCGGCTCGTTGCTGGCGGCCGAGCAGGCGCTCGAGCATGGCCTGGCCTGTCACCTGGCCGGCGGCACTCACCACGCTCACTATGACCACCCGGCCGGCTTCTGCATTTTCAATGACCTGGCGGTGATCAGCCATTTCATGCTGGAAAGTGGCCGGGTCAACCGGGTGCTGATCTTCGATTGCGATGTGCACCAGGGTGACGGGACTGCACGCATCCTGCACGACACTCCGGAGGCTATTACCGTTTCCCTGCATTGCGAGAAGAATTTTCCTGCACGCAAGGCCGAAAGCGACTGGGACATTCCATTGCCCAATGGCATGGGCGATGCCGACTACCTGAAGGTGGTGGATGACGCGCTCAACTATTTGTTGCCGCTCTATCAACCGGATCTGGTGCTGTATGACGCCGGCGTCGATGTGCACAAGGACGATGCCCTCGGCTATCTGAAGCTGACCGACGAAGGCCTCGCCGCCCGCGATGAAGCCGTGATGCGCCACTGCCTGGGCCGCGACATCCCGGTGGTCGGGGTGATTGGCGGCGGTTACAGCAAGGACCGCAAAGCCCTGGCCCGCCGCCACGGCATTCTCCACCACAGCGCGCAGCGGGTCTGGCAGTCATCAGGTTGTCACTGAGTTGTGGGCGCTTTACCCACAATGCCTGTGGAGCTGCCTGTGGATAACCTGAGTGAAAGGGACCGCAGCCCATGCGGGGTGTGGGCTACAGACTAATGATCATTTTTTAACCACCCTAAAAAACACCGATAACCCCTGTAGGAGCGAGCCTGCTCGCGAGAAACATAACGTCACCGCTGGGCATCTGGTTGCACGCGTTATCGTTCAAGACCTTCGCGAGCAAGCTCGCTCCTACAGAAGGCGAGGCTGGTAGAATGCCCGCCCTATCCCGCCAGACCGCAGCGCAGCCCATGACCCGACCCTCGACACCCTCCGCCTTTCACGTCGCCATCATCGGTGGCGGCCCCGCCGGCCTGATGGCGGCTGAAGTGTTGAGTCAGGCCGGGATCAAGGTCGATCTGTACGACGGCATGCCTTCGGTCGGGCGCAAATTCCTCCTGGCCGGTGTCGGCGGCATGAACATCACCCACTCCGAAGCCTACCCGGCGTTCCTTTCGCGCTATGCCGAACGGGCACCGCAGATCGCCCCACTGCTGCGCGGCTTCGGCGCCGAAGCCCTGTGCCAGTGGATTCAGGACCTGGGCATCGACACCTTCGTCGGCAGCTCGGGCCGGGTCTTTCCGACCGACATGAAAGCCGCGCCGCTGCTCCGTGCCTGGCTCAAGCGTCTGCGTGACAGCGGCGTCGTTATCCACACCCGCCATCGCTGGCTGGGCTGGAATGGAAACGGCGGTTTGCGCATCGACAGCCCCGAAGGCGAAATAACCGTTCAGGCCGACGCCACCCTGCTGGCGCTCGGTGGCGGCAGTTGGGCGCGCCTGGGTTCGGACGGCGCCTGGATGCGGCCACTGGAGCAACGCGGTGTAGGACTGGCACCGCTGCAACCGAGTAATTGTGGCTTCGAGGTGCAGGCCTGGAGCGAATTGATGGTCAGCAAATTCGCCGGCAGCCCGCTGAAAAACATCGCCATCGGCCTCAACGACGACGTGCCGCGCCTCGGCGAATGCGTAATGACCGCCACCGGCATCGAAGGCAGCCTGATCTATGCCCTGTCGGCACCGATCCGCGAAGCGATCAACCGGCACGGCTCGGCGACGATTCATATCGACCTTCTGCCCGGCCGGCCTGTGGATAAAGTGCAGTCGGCATTGAGCAAGCCGCGCGGCTCACGCTCGATGGCCAAACACCTGCACAGTCAGTTGGGCATCGATGGGGTGAAAGCCGCGCTGCTGCGCGAACTGACCTCTGCCGAAACCTTCACGGACATGGCTTTGCTGGCCCAGGCGATCAAGGCATTGCCACTGACATTGGTGAAAACCCGGCCATTGGACGAAGCCATCAGCAGTGCAGGCGGTGTGTTGTTCGAAGCGATGGATGAACGCTTGATGCTCAAGCAACTGCCCGGGGTGTTCTGCGCGGGGGAAATGCTGGATTGGGAGGCGCCGACGGGCGGCTATCTGCTGACCGCGTGTTTCGCCAGTGGGCGGGCGGCGGGGTTGGGGATGATTGAGTGGTTGCAGCGCAAGGGCTGAAGACCGAGTAGCCCCCATCGCCAGCAGGCTGGCTCCCACAGCGGATTTGCGTCGTTCACAAAAACCTGTGGGAGCCAGCCTGCTGGCGATGGCGGCTTAGCAGACGCCGCCGTTAATCAAGGCTTACGCTTGCGCGGCCCGGTATTGAACACCGGCACCTTGCGCACAGGCTTGACCGAAGGTTCTGCTGGTGCGACTTCCCCGCTATCAACCCACTTGCCCAGGTTGCGCTTGCCGCCACCACCCGAAGTTTTCGGTTTCTTCGGCTTTTTCGGCTTCTTGATCACCTGGCCACTGGCATCGGTGTCCGGCACCCGGTGCTCAGGCTCGAAGTCCGGCTCGTTCTGACGCTTCAAGGTCTGACGGGTGAGCATCTCGATGGCCGAGAGCAGGTTCACTTCATCGGCACACACCAGGGAAATCGCCTCGCCGGTCGAGCCCGCGCGGCCAGTACGGCCGATGCGGTGGATGTAGTCCTCGGCGACGATCGGCAAGTCGAAATTGACCACCAGCGGCAAGTCTTCGATATCCAGACCACGGGCCGCGACGTCGGTGGCGACCAGGATCTGCACTTCACTGAGTTTGAAACGGTCCAGCGCTCGCTGACGGGTCGCCTGGGGTTTGTCGCCGTGAATGCCGTCGGCGTTGATGCCCAGGCCCTGCAGCTTCTCGACCAACGCATCCACACCATTACGGGTCTTGGCGAACACCAGCACTTGCTTCCACTTGCCCTTGCGCATCAAGTGCACGAACAGCTCGGGCTTGCGTTTCTTGTCCACCGTCACCACCCATTGCTTGACGGTGTTGGCGGCCACGTTGCGCGGGCTGACTTCAATGGTCAGCGGGTCGTTGAGCATTTGCCCGGCCAGCAGGCGGATGTCGTCGGAGAAGGTCGCGGAGAACAGCAGCGTCTGACGTTTCTTCGGCAATGCGCGGTAAATGTTCGCCAGTTCTTCGGAAAAGCCCAGGTCGAGCATCCGGTCGGCTTCGTCCAGCACCAGGGTTTGCAACTGGTTGAACTTCAGCGCGTTCTGGCGGAACAGGTCGAGCAAACGGCCCGGGGTCGCCACCAGCAGATCGACACCGCTGCGCAGCTTCATCATTTGCGGGTTGATGCTGACGCCGCCGTACACCGCGTAGGTGCGCAACGGCAGGTTCTCGGCGTACTGGCGCACGGCTTCGTGAACTTGCTCGGCCAGTTCGCGGGTTGGCACCAGGATCAACGCGCGGACCGAGTTGGCGGTGACTTTCGGCCCTTCCATGGCCAGCAATTGCAGGAGCGGCAGCGCAAAACCGGCGGTCTTGCCGGTGCCGGTCTGGGCGGCGGCCATCAGGTCGCGACCGGCCAGCACCGCCGGTATGGCTTGCGCCTGAACCGGCGTCGGAGTCTGGTAGCCAAGCTTCTCGAGGGAGCGCAGCAAGGGTTCGATCAGGCCAAGGGTGGCGAAAGTCATGGGAGTACCGTAGGAAAATTCAGCGCGGGTTGTGCAAAACAAGTGTGCAAACAAATGTGCAATGGCGCGCAGTTTACCCTAATTCACACGGGATTCTGTCGGCACTGCCTTCACCACCGGCTGCGGTGGCGAACGGCGCCACTGCGGCAGACCGATCAACACCACGGCACTGATGATCACCAGCATCGCCAGCCCTTCTTCGATACCGATGGTCTCGCCGACAAACACGATCCCCAGCAACACCGCCACCGCCGGGTTGACGTAGGCATAACTGGTGGCCGCCGCCGGGCGCACGTGTTTCAACAGATACATGTAGGCGTTGAAGGCGATGATCGAACCGAACACGGTCAGGTACGCCAGCGCGGCCCAGCCTTCGATCGGTGGCATCTTTTCCAGGTGTTCGCCGCTCACGGCACTGCCGATCAGCAACACCACCCCGCCCACCAGCATTTCCACGGCACTGGCCATGGCACCCTGAGGCAATGGCAAGTGTTTGCTCCACACCGAGCCGAAGGCCCAGGTGGCTGCTGCAAAGATCAACAACGCGGCGCCCAGCGGGCTCGATTGCAGGTTGGAACCGAGGTTGAGCATGGCGATACCGATCAGCCCGAGGACAATCCCGGCCCATTCGAGACGGGTATTGCGCGCGCCCCACAAGTAGCCACAGAGCAAGGTGAACAACGGCACCGTCGCCACCGCCAGGGCGGCGACACCTGAGGCCACGCCCGTGTGCTCAGCCACGCTGACCGCGCCGTTGCCGCACGCCAGCAACAACACACCGATGATGCCCGCGGCTTTCCATTGCGCCCAGGTCGGTGCCGGTGCCCCGCGCCAGCGCAGGAAGGCGTACATCAAGCTCCCGGCAATGACGAAGCGAATCCCGGCCAGCAGCAGCGGCGGCCAATACTCCACGCCGATGCGGATCACCAGGTAGGTCGAGCCCCAAATCACATACAAGGCGAAGAAGGCGGCGATCAGCGGTAAGGGAAAACGACGTAGGCCAGGCATGGGGGGCAGCTCACAGGCAAGACAAGTGAGCAGCTATTCTAGAAAGGCTGACAGCAGAAAATAAGTTACAAAACCTTTTTAAAGCGCCGGTACACTTTTCAAAACACGGAGTTCAGCGCTATATACCGTTGTTTCGAAAGTCAGCCCTTTTCAGGAGTCGCCCCGTGGATAAATACGACCGCATGCTGCTCAGCGCCCTGCTGGAAAACGGTCGCGCGTCCTACGCCGACCTGGCGCGCAAGGTCAACCTGTCCGCCCCCGCCGTGGCCGAACGCGTGGCCAAGCTCGAAGCCAGCGGCGTCATCACCGGTTACCAGGCGAAAGTTGACATGGCCAAGCTGGGCCTGCCGATCCAGTGCGTGATCGAACTGCGCCTGAACCAGCACGGCAACCAGAGAGCCTACGACGACCTGATCAAAATCCCACAGTTGACTGAATGCCACCGGGTGACGGGCGATCCCTGCGTGATCATGCAGGCGGCGGTGGGTTCGATGCCGGAGCTGGAAGAGTTGATCAACCGGATCGCCACGTTCGGCTTCAGCAAGACGTCAATTGTGTTGTCGAGCGCGATAGAGAAGCGCGTGCCGCTGGGGCACATCGAGGGCAATGGAAAGTGAACAACCTGTCGGAGCGAGCCGGCTCCTACAGGGAATCTGCGGTGTAGTCAGAAGCCGCGATAGCGCTTCAGATGTTCGCCCACTTTTGCCGCCGGCACTTTCTGCAACTTGCACAGCAGGTCGTGGGACAACTCGCGCACGCCGTGTTTCTGGCGCAGTTCTTCGGCCAGGTGCACCGTAAGGTTGGCGGCCATTTCCGCGTCCGCCATGGCCCGGTGGGCCTTGCCGGTGTGGGGCAGATTGGCAAAAGTGGTGAGGGTGCCAAGTTTGTGGTTGGGCGCCCCAGGCATCAGGCGCCGAGCCAACAGCAGCGAACAGGCGAAGCTCTGCAAACGCATGCGTTTGATCTGCCCGAGCTCGAAGTCCCAGAATTTCTGGTCGAACGCGGCGTTGTGCGCCAGTAACGGCGTGGTGCCGACGAATTCGTTGACCTCGTTCATCACCTGCTCGGCCGATGGCGCGGTGCGCAGCATGGCGTTGCTGATGCCGGTGAGTTGTTCGATGAAGGCCGGGACACGCACGCCGGCATTCATCAGGCTCTGGTAACGCTCGACGATGCGCCCTTGTTCAAGGATCACCACGGCAATTTCCGTGGCCCGGCAGCTGCTGCTCGGGGAGATCCCGGTGGTTTCAAAGTCGATGACTGCGATGCGTTCCAAACCTGTTTCAACTCCGTAAAAATCAATTCTTGAGCAGCAGCGCGCCTTCGATCGGCACGTAGCGGCTGGCCGCGCGGATCAGCGAATTGGCGGTCAGGCCCGGCACGCCGTAGGCCACCGCTTGCACGCCGTGCTTGCTGATGATGCGCTCGAGCAGCATGTCGAAATCACCGTCGCCGGAGGCCAGCACCACTTCGTCGACATGGTCGGCGGCGTCCATGATGTCGAGGGTGATGCCCACGTCCCAGTCGCCCTTGGCCGAGCCGTCGCTGCGCTGGATGAAGGGCTTGAGCTTCACGGTGAACCCGAGGTTGCGCAGGATCTGCTGGAACTGCTGCTGTTTGCTGTCGCCGCGATCGATGGCGTAGGCGTAGGCCTCGACAATCTGCCCCTGCTTGCTGATTTCAGCCCACAGCGCGGCGTAATTGAAGTGGCAACCGTAAGCCTGACGCACGGTGTAGTAGAGGTTCTGGACATCGGCGAACACTGCGATTTTTTTCACCGCACATCCCCTTGGGCGCAGGCAGGATCAGGCACCAGGCCCGAAAAGGCGCCCAGTATGCCAGCCTGAAGGCGTATTCCGCGAATAATCGGCCCGAGGCATCCGGACGCCTCGGACGAATGGCACCTGTGGAATGGGCAACGTTGGGGAGTGACACCTTTGGAATGACACCTGTGGCGAGCGAGCTCGCCACAGGTCAGGTGCAACAGAAGGGTCAGACGAAAGAGTCGTCGTCACCGCCGAAGAACGATGAGCTGTCATCGTTGTAGTCGGCGTCAGTAAAGCCGCCCTGGTCGTTGCTGTAGGAATCGTTGCCCGCCATACGCTGGTCATCGCCCCAGCCATTGTTGCTCTGGTCGCTGACCTGGGCCGGCTCTTCCTTGATGACTTCGACGATTTCCTGCGGTTGCTGATTGTTATGGAACAGGCTGCTGATGCCTTGCGCCAGCATTACGCCACCCGCGACGCCCGCGGCGGTTTTCAGCGCGCCACCGAGGAAACTGCTGCCGGCCGCTGCCGGAGCCTGCTGCTGCGGCGCATAGCCCTGCTGTGCAAAGCCCTGCTGCGGAGCACCGTAGTTTTGCTGCGGCGGTTGGCCACCGAACGACGACCGCCCTGGCTCACGCCAGCCGCCACCACTCGATACCGGTGCGCTTTGGCTGGGCGCCGGCTGCGGGTCGCGGGCGCTGCCACCAAAGATGCTCGACAGAAAGCCGCCACTGCTCGGGGCCGGCGCTGCTGTCTGCGCCTTGGCCTGCTGCAGTTCGGCCTGCAATTGCTGGATTTGTGCCGTCAGTTGCTTGTTCTGCTCGTCGAGGCTCTTGATCGCCGCCTCTTGCACCAGAATCGCCTGGGTCATGAAATAACCCGCTGCGGGCTGGCGAGTCAGGTGTTCCTTGATCCGCGCCTCGGCCTGGGCGTCGCGCGGGGCTGAGTTCGTTTCGGCCTGTTGCAGCCGGGAAAACAGTCCATCGATCAGGGTTTGTTCTTCGCTGTTCATGGCGACCTCTTAGATTGCCGGGAAAATCGTTGCCTGTATCCACCGAGGATAAGGTGCCTGACCTTAATGGAGGCTGAAACAAGTTGTTTCAATGACCTTTACCGAACGTTTACGTTTGTGCCCTTGTGCACATCATCGGTTAAAGTGGACCACTGCTTTCAACCTGCGATACCGACTGATGAATCCGTTCGACGTACTGCGTGACTCCCTGTACTTCTTCAAACGCAATCTGGGCCAGATTGTGCAACTGTGCCTGCCGCTGGTGATCATCGAGGCCCTGCTGCAACAAGTGGTCGACCATTCGACCGAGCCCGACAGTTTTCCAGGCATCAGCGTGATCGTCGGTTTGCTGATCTATCCGCTGTACACCGCCGCGCTGATTCTGTTTCTCGATGCCCGCAGCCGTGGGGAATCGCCCCGTAACCGCGATCTGCTGACAAGGTCCGCCTACCTGTGGCCGCGCTTTGCCTTGCTGACGGCCCTCAATACCGTGCTGATACTGCTCGGCCTGTCGCTGTATTTCCTGCCGGGCATCTGGCTGATGGTGACCCTGGCTTTCGGCGAATACCTGCTGGTGCTGCGTGGCCTGGCCCCGCTGGCGGCGATGAAGGAAAGCCTGCGCCTGACCCGCGGGCATTTCATGCGCATCCTGGTGTGCATTCTGTGCGTGATGGGGCCGTTGTGGGTGCTCAAGGGCGCGACGCTGGCGGTGTATCCCGACCCGCAGAACCCGATGATCTCGCTGTTGATCGACAGTGCCCACAGCTTCCTGCAACTGTTCACCAGCGTGGTGCTGTTCCGCCTGTTCATGCTGATCGGCGATACGCCGGAAAAAATCGATGGACCACGCTGACCGTGGGCGATGGCTTGTCAGTCGGGTATGCTCGGGGTCTATCCTCGTAACACAATAATAAGATAATAAGCCGAGCCATGATCCGACCATTGCGCTACACCCTGCTGGGATTGTTGATTGTGATCGCCCTGGCAGGCGCGATGGTCTACAGCCTGACCTGGCGTCCTGACGCCAGGGAGGTGCTGCCGGTCAGTTGCAGTACTCAGGCCCCGACCCTGGCGCCTGGCCAGGCGTTGAAGGTGATGACCTGGAACGTCCAGTACCTGGCGGGCAAGCGCTACGTGTTCTGGAATGACCTGGCGGCCGGCACCGATGAAGCCCCCACCGCCGACGACATGGCCTTCAGCCTCGATGAGGTGGCGCGGGTGATTCGTGACGAGCAACCGGACATCGTGCTGTTGCAGGAACTCGATGACGGCGCCAAGGCCAGCGACTACCAGAATCAGCTCAAGCTCTTGCAGGAGCGGGTCGCCGACCTTTATCCATGCAGTGCCCACGCGTTCGACTGGAAAGCCGACTTCATCCCTGATCCGCACATTTTCGGCAGCGTTGGCCGGCAACTGGCGACCTTGAGCCGCTACGAGCTCGAACACGCCGAGCGCCTGCAACTGCCCGTGTCGGAGGTCAACCTGATCAGCCGTCAGTTCAAGCCGAAAAACGCCTTGTTGCTGACCTACCTGCCGTTGAGCGACGGCGGCCAGATGGCGGTCCTCAACACCCATCTGGACCGTGCGACCCAACCCGACGAAACCCTGCAAGCGCAAGTCTCGGCCGAGGCCAAGGTCCTCGACAAATTCGAAAGCCGTGGCACGCCGTGGTTGATCGGCGGCGACTTCAACCTCCTGCCCCTGGGTCAATACCAGCGCCTGCCCAGCGAGCAACGCACGCCCTATTCCTCCGACAGCGCCTTGCATGTGCTGTGGGACAAATACCCGATGATCCCCACCAACAACGAAGCCAGTGGCATCGACCGCGCGCGCTGGCTGACGCACTACCCGAACGATACGAACGTCAGCGGCCCGGACCGGACTGTCGACTTCCTGTTTTACAGCCCGCGCATCAAACGGGTCGAAGCGAGGGTGCGACAGGACGATACATTACGCATCTCCGATCACTTGCCGGTGATCGCCCGGTTCCTGCTGCCGGCGGCGCCTTAGCGCCAGACTCCAGGCCAACACCGCCCCTGTGGGAGCCAGCTCGCTCCCACAAAGAACGTGCATCAATGCACCTCTTCCAGGTCGTCATGCAGCAAGCCGAAAATCTTGCGTTTCATGTCAATGAACGAGTGCTCCATGACCATGTCCAGCGTGCGCGGGCGCTCGATCGGCACGTCGAGAATCTGCTTGATCCGCCCGGGACGTGCGCCCATCACATAGACCCGGTCACCCAGCAGAATCGCTTCGTCGATGTCATGGGTGACGAACAACACGGTTTTCTTGCTGTGGCCCCAGACCCGCAACAGCAGCTGCTGCATTTGCAGGCGCGTCTGGCTGTCGAGGGCACCGAAGGGCTCGTCCATCAGCAGAATCTGCGGGTCGTTGGCCAGCGCGCGAGCGATCGCCACACGCTGCATCATGCCGCCGGACAACTGCTTGGCGTAGTTGTCGGCGAAGTTGCTCAGGCCGACTTCGTTGACGTAGTAGTCGACAATGTCCTTGCGTTGCGCCGCCGGCATGCCACGCCGCTTGAGTCCGAACTCGACGTTCTGGCGCACGGTCAGCCACGGGAACAGCGTGTAGCTCTGGAACACCATGCCGCGATCCGCACCGGGCCCCTGCACTTGCTGGCCCCCCACATAAATCTCGCCCGAAGTGGGCTCGTTCAGGCCGGCCGTGAGGTACAGCAGGCTCGACTTACCGCACCCCGAAGGGCCGACCAGCACGGCGAATTGCTGATCCGGCACGTCGAACGACACCTCTTCCAGCGCGGTAAACGTGCCGCCATCGGGTTTCTTGTAACGCAGGCTGACCTTGTCCACTTGCAGTCGTGGCGCGGCCTGCACCGCAGTGGCCTGGGGGGTGGCGAATCGATGATTGGCAGCGGTTACTGAGCCCATGCGGTGATCCTCAGACGTAGGAAGCGGAACAGTTGATCGGTCGCGAGGCCCAGCAGGCCGATGATCGCGATGGCCAGGAAAATCACATCCACTTGAAAGCCGCGCATGGCTTTGAGGCTCAGGTAACCCAGGCCACTGGAGGCCGCGACCAGTTCAGCGACGACCAGGTAAGTCCAGGCCCAGCCCATGGTCACGCGCAGGGTGTCGAGCACGCCCGGCAAGGACGCCGGGGCAATTACGTGCAGCACGGCGTCACGACGGTTAGAGCCAAGGGTGTAGGAGGCGTTGATCAAGTCCTTGGAGATGCCCTTGGACACATCCGCGATCATCACCAGTTGCTGGAAGAACACGCCGAAGATAATCACCGACACCCGCTGCTCCAGACCGATGCCGATCCACAGAATGAACAGCGGCACGAAGGACGTGACCGGCAGGTAGCGGATGAAGTTGACCATCGGCTCGAGAAACGCCTGGACGATGCGAAAGCTGCCCATCAGCAACCCCAGCGGCACGGCGACCAGGGACGAGACAATAAAACCGACCATCACCACTTCGACGCTGGCCCAGACATGCTGGCCGAGCGTGCCGTCGCGACCCAGGCGCACGGCGGCCTCGACCACGGCGCCCGGTGTCGGCAGGAACATGCCCGGCACCACGCCGCCGTAGGACAAGCCGGCCCAGAGGCCGACCAACAAGACCCAGGCCAGGCCGCTCGCACTCCAGATCACCGACACCGGCAGGCCGGTCTTGGGCGTGATGCAGCGGCTCAGCCATGAATTGCGCTTGAACATGCAGACCTCCTAGAGCGGACTGACGAAACGGTTGTCGATCAGGTCGTCATTGCTGACGTTGTAAGGCTTGCCCTGCAACTCGCTGGCGGTCTCGTTGGCCAGCTTGATCAGCGGTTCGCTGTCACCCGGCTTGCCCGGCGAGCCGAGCAGTTTTTCGCTCATGGCCTGATCGTAGAAGCGCACGCCTTTTGCGGCCGCCGCCAGCTCCTTCGGATCGGCGAGGTAGCCGCCGACGCCCTTGGCCATGATGGTGTAGGCCTGCTCCGGGTGGTCCTTGGTGTACTGCACCGCTTTGTACAGACCGGCCACCAGGGCCTTGACGTCTTCCGGTTGTTTTTCGATGACGGTGCAGTTGAGTGCCACCACGTCGACGATCACGCCCGGCGTGCTGCTGCTGTCGATCAGCACCTTGCCCTGTTGCTTGTCGCGGACCATCGACAGGTGCGGTTCCCAGGTCACGGCGGCGGGCACGCGACCGGCGATGAAGGCGGTGGCGGCGTCGTCAGCCGTCATGTTCTGCACAGTGATGTCGCTCATGGTCATGCCATGTTTTTTCAGCAGGTAAGACAACCAGAACTGCGAGGTCGAGCCTTCATTGACCGCCACGGACTTGCCCTTGAGCTCCTGCAGGCTCTTGACGTCCTTGCCCACCAGCACGCCGTCGCCACCATGGCTGTCATCCAGCGCGGCCACCGCCTTGAAGCAGAATTGCGGACGGTATTTCAGCACTTCGTCGATGGTCGAAGCCGAGCCCGACAACTCGCCCGACGCTTGCGCAGCCATGTACATCGAAGCCTCTTCGACGACGGGCAGTTCCACGGTCAAACCGTTTTCCTTGAAGTAGCCCAGGTCCTGGGCCAGGTAGAGGGTGCCGTAACCGACCCAGGTGGTGTGACCGATGGACAGGGTGCCGGCCTGGGCGCTGGTGGCGACCGTCGCGGCGATGGCGGTGACCGCCAGTGGATAAGTAACGCGGGTAAGCAAGGACTTGATCATAGGGCACTCCCAAAGCTGTTGATTTAGTTTTGATGGGCAGTACGGCCAGCGGCCCTGAACATCAGCTGCCACCGGCGATCTCTGACGGACCTTTGGTTGGGCAGCATGGGCTGACTGGCGAAGTCGATGTTGGCCCAAGGCAGGGCTCAGGAAAATGAGGAAATATGTCGATGGGAATGATGAAAAAACTGGGTAGCGTGCGCGGAAAAAGGGCAGCGTTGGAGGGGGTGCACGGGGTGGGTGCAAAAATGAAAGGGGTGTTGAATGGGCAAAAGCAATCGCGGGCAAGCCCGCTCCCACAGGTCATGTGTCGGTCGCACGTTTAAGCACGACACATAACCTGTGGGAGCGTGGCTTGCCCGCGATAAGGTCCGCAGGACCTTCAGGCGGTGTCAGAGCCGGCCGTATTCCTGCGCCGTACGATCGACCGCTTTCAGGGTCTTGCCCACCAGCTCATCGATCTCTTCACGGCTGGCAATCAACGCTGGCGCCATGATCATCCGCCCCAGCGTCGAACGAATGATCACCCCTTCTTCAAAGCCAATCGTGCGGCAGCGCCAGGCGATGTCGTTCTCGTTGGCAAAGCGTTTGCGGCTGGTCTTGTCTTCGGCCAGTTGCAGTGCCGCCACCATGCCCGTGCCCTGGATATCGCCCACCAGCGGGTGATTGCCGAACACCTCGCGCAGGCACTGTTGCAGGTACGGACCGATGTCATCCTTGACCCGCGTCACCACCCCTTCATCGCGCAATGCCTTGAGGTTGGCAATCGCCACCGCCGCCGCCACCGGGTGCCCGGAATAGGTCAGGCCGTGGGCGAACACCCCGCCCTGCTCCACCAGCACCCGGGCCATTTTTTTCGACAGCACCAGGCCTCCCATCGGGATGTAGCCCGAGGTCAGGCCCTTGGCGATGGACAGGGTGTCCGGCTCGAAACCGAAGTACTCGTGGGCGAACCATTCGCCAGTACGACCGAAGCCGCCGATCACTTCGTCGGCGCACAACAGCACGTCGTACTTGCGGCAGATGCGCTGGATTTCCGGCCAGTAGCTTTCCGGCGGGAAGATCATGCCGCCCGCGCCCTGGAACGGCTCGGCGATGAAGCCGGCGACCTTGTCCGCGCCGAGTTCGAGAATCTTCGCTTCCAGTTGCTGCGCCGCGCGCAGACCGAATTCGGCCGGCGTCAGGTTACCTTCGTGGGCGAAGAAGTACGGCTCGTCGATGTGCTCGATGTCGGGGATCATGCCGCCCATTTCGTGCATGAACTTCATGCCCCCGAGCGCCGTCGCGGCCAGGGTCGAACCGTGGTAGCCGTTCCAGCGGCCGATCATGATTTTCTTCTCGGGCTTGCCGAGCACCTGCCAATAACGCCGCACCGTGCGGATCAACACTTCGTTGGCTTCAGAGCCGGAGTTGGTGTAGATCGCGTGGCTGTAGTGACCCGGCAACAGGCTGAACAACAGCTCGGAAAGCTCGATCACCTGCGGGTGAGTGGTGTGGAAAAACATGTTGTAGTACGGCAACTGTTCCAACTGCTGGCTCGCCGCCAACGCCAGGTCCTTGCGCCCGTAGCCGAGGTTGGTGCACCACAGCCCGGACATGCCGTCGAGATAACGCCGACCGTCGTTGTCCCACAGGTGCAGGCGCTCGCCACGGACCATCACCCGGGGCCCTTCCTCGTTGAGTGCCTTTTGATCGACAAATGCGTGGATGTGGTGCGCGGCGTCGGCGGCCTGGTAGTCGCGGGTTTCACGTGGGGTGGTCATCGCCAGTTCTCCATTTTGTTATCAGCGCAATTGAAACCAGGTGGTCTTCAACTGGGTGTATTTATCGAATGAGTGCAGCGACAGGTCACGGCCAAAACCGGACTGTTTGCCACCGCCGAAAGGCACGGTCACGTCCAGCGCATCAACGCTGTTGACCGACACGGTACCGGCTCGCAATTGTCGCGCCACGCGGTGGGCGCGATTGAGGTCGTCGGTCCACAGCGACGCCGCCAGACCGTAGACGCTGTCGTTGGCCAGTTGCAAGGCGTGGGCCTCGTCATCGAACGCCGTGACCGCCAGCACCGGGCCGAACACCTCATCGCGAAACAGCGGCATGTCCGGGCTCACGCCGGTAAAAATGGTCGGCTGGATAAAGTTGTCGGAGCCATTGAAGATCGACTGCCGGCCACCACAGACGCGGGTCGCGCCCTGCTGCCCGGCTTGCTGGATGAACGTCATGATGCGTGCCGTCTGGCGGCTGTCGACGATGGCGCCGGCAGTGCTCGACGGGTCCAGAGGATCGCCCGGCTGCCAGCACTCGGCCTGGGCTTTGAGGCGCTCGACAAACTCATCGTGAATCGAGCGCTGCACCAATAACCGCGAGTTGGCGGAACAGACTTCACCCTGATTGAAGAAGATGCCGAACGCCGCCTTCTGCGCCGCCAGATCCAGGTCCTGACAGTCGGCGAACACCAGGTTCGCACTCTTGCCGCCGCACTCCAGCCATACCTGTTTCAGGTTCGATTGCGCCGAGTACTGCATGAAGTATTTGCCGACTTCGGTGGAGCCGGTGAACACCAGGCAATCGACATCCGGGTGCAGGCCGAGGGCTTTACCGGTCTGTTCGCCAAGCCCCGGCAACACGTTGAGCACACCGGCCGGCAGTCCGGCTTCCAGCGCCAGCTCGGCCAGACGCAGCGCGGAAAACGGCGATTGCTCGGCCGGCTTGAGGATTACCGAGTTGCCCGCCGCCAGGGCTGGCGCGAGTTTCCACGCGGCCATATCCAGCGGAAAGTTCCAGGGCACCACGGCCGCGACCACGCCCAACGCTTCGCGGGTGATGGTCGCCAGCACGTTCTGTGCGCTGGGGGCGACCTGATCGTAGAGTTTGTCGAGGCTCTCGGCGTACCAGCGAAACACCCCGGCGGCGCCCGGCACGTCAATGTTGTAGGCGTCCATGACGGGTTTGCCCATGTTCAGCGAATCGAGCAGCGCCAGTTCTTCGCGATGGGCCAGAATCAGATCCGCCAGGCGCAATAGCACCTGCTTGCGCTCGCTCGGCGAACGCGCCGCCCAAGTGCCGGCTTCGAACACCTGCCGCGCGTTGCGCACCGCTGCGTCGACGTCCTCCTCACCGCAAGCCGCCACGTTGGCCAGGCACTGGCCGGTGGCGGGGTTGATGGCCGCGAATGTCTGTCCCGACTGCGCCGCACGGGATTTACCGTCGATCACGGCCTGGTCGGGTAGCCGCAGCGCAGCGGCCTTGTTTTGCCAATATGCAAGCTCGAACACGTTCAGATGCTCCAAGGGCTTTTCTTGTGCATGGATGGTGGCCCAGGCCCGTGTCGAGGAAAAATAGTAAAAATGTCTTCGCAGACGATGAAAAAACTGGGTAGCCAATCTCCCTGGTTGCGCCGCTTGTGGTTATTGTTCAAACGCGAGAAAAACTTCGCCTGAAGGGATACGGGCGGTGCGTAAATTGCTTGGATGCCTTACCCGTCCGTCCCGAGGTTTGTCGTGGCCGCCTACAACCTGCGTCAATTGAAGTACTTCATTACCACCGTCGATTGCGGCAGCGTCGCCGAGGCTTCGCGCAAGTTGTATATCGCCCAACCGGCGATCTCCACGGCGATCAAAGGCCTGGAAGACAGCTTCGGCGTGCAACTGCTGATCCGCCATCACGCCCAGGGCGTCTCCCTGACGCCCAGCGGGGCACGTTTCTACCGCAAGGCCCAGGAACTGCTGCGCATGGCCAAGGAGTTCGAACAGAACGCTCTGGCCGATAACGACGTGGTGGCCGGGCAAATCGATATCGGCTGCTTCGAAACCGTCGCACCGCTGTATCTGCCAAAGCTGATTGCGGGGTTTTCGGCACTGTACCCGGGGGTAAAAATCCGGATCCGCGACGGTGAGCAGCAAGAGTTGGTGCAAGGCCTGACCTCGGGCACCTTCGATCTGGCGATTCTCTATGAGCACGACCTGGACGCCACCATCCAGACCGAACCCCTGATGCCGGCGCAGCGCCCTTATGCCTTGCTGCCGGCGGATCATCGCTTTGCCCAGTTGAAGCAAGTGTCGCTGCGCGACCTGTGCCTGGAGCCGATGATTCTGCTGGATGTACAGCCGAGCCGGACCTACTTCGTCAGCCTGTTCGAGGAACTGGGCCTGACGCCGCACATTGCCTTCAGCTCACCGTCGATCGAGATGGTGCGCGGAATGGTCGGGCAAGGGTTTGGCTTCTCGATCCTGGTCACGCGGCCGCATTCGGAGTGCACCTATGACGGGCAAAAAGTGGTGTGCGTGGACATTGTCGAAGACGTCACGGGGTCAGGACTGGTGGCAGCGTGGTTGAAACGCGGCCAATTGACCAAACCGGCGCAGCTGTTCGCCGATTACTGCCGCGAGCAGCTCACCGAAAAATCCGAAAAAACACACCCGACCCTGTAGGCACCAGCTTGCTGGCGAAGGGTTTGGAATCTGTGGTGTTTTGCAGGACGCCTTCGCTGGCAAGCCAGCTCCCACAAGTTCCATGGTGGTTCGGCGGACGCCATCTGTAGCAGCCGGCTTGCCGGCGAAAGGGCCGTGGAGACTTGCACCGACCTTGATGCCGCCTTCGCTGGCAAGCCAGCGCCTACTTACGCGGCTTGATCCGTGCGGTCGCTTCGGCCACCAACGGATCATCTGGCCAGTAGTGTTTCGGGTAGCGCCCCTTCAAGTCCTTCTTCACTTCGGCGTAGGTGCTGCGCCAGAAGTTCGCCAGGTCTTGCGTCACCTGCACCGGCCGCCGCGCCGGGGACAACAGATGCAGCTTGACCACCTGCCGGCCACCGGCGATGCGCGGGGTCTCGGCCAGGCCAAACAGCTCTTGCAGGCGCACCGCCAGAATCGGCGGTTGTTCGCTGTAATCCAGACGGATCGACGAGCCCGACGGCACGCTCAAATGATGCGGTGCCAGCTCGTCGAGCCGTTGCGGAAGCGGCCATGGCAGCAGGTTATGGACGATGCTCGACAGGTCCAGGTTAGCGAAGTGACTGAGCCGTGAGACCTTGCCCAGATACGGCATCAACCAGTGCTCCAGGCTTTTGAGCAACGCGGCGTCGCTGACATCCGGCCACTCGCTCTCGCCCTTGCCCGCCAGATCCAACTGGCGCAACAAGGCGACCCGCGCCTGCCACTGACGCAGCTCCGGCGTCCACGGCAACAATTCCAGACCCTTGCGCCGGACCAGATTGACCAGCGCCTGACTGCGGGCGGTTTCATCGAGGCCGGTCAGCGGTTCGCGGCTGAGGATCAGTTCCCCGACCTTGCGCTGACGCTCGGCCCGTAACACGCCTTCGCGCTCATCCCAATCCAGTTGATCGACCACACGCACCTGCTCGGCCAGTACCGAGTCGAACAGTGCCGGATCGAAATCCGTCGCCAGATAAATCCGCTCTTCACGCTGGCCCTGACGACTGCCGAGGTCGGCGATTACCAGCCAGGGTTGCTTCATCAGGCTGTCTGCTTCGGCGAACAGGGCTGCACGGCCGTTGGCCAGGCGATACTCGGCACCGCTCGCGCGTCGTTGTTGGGCGACGCGATCGGGATAGGCCAGTGCCAGCAGCGCGCCGAGCCAGCGCGGGTGATCGGGATCGCTGACCGGCTGCGTTGCCTTGCCGCGCAGATAGCCTCGATATTGCCGCGCCAGTTGCCGCGCCCGCTGCACCCCGCCCTGGGCACCGCGAGCGGCGCGCGCCTCGCCGGACAACAGCACCAGTCGGCTGTGCAGATCCGCGCCGGCACCGCGCAAGATGTCGCGCTCGCCAAGCAGCGCCGCGACATCGCAGGCCATGTTTGCCAAACCCAGGGCCTGGCCGCGCAACAGCAAATGGGCGATGCGCGGATGCGCCGGCAACTCGGCCATGGCCTGACCGTGACGGGTCAGCGTTTGGCCATCCAGTGCGCCCAAACGTTCGAGCAGGTCCTGCGCCTGGGCGTACGCGGCGGCGGGGGGTACATCGAGCCAGACCAATTGCCCGGGCGTCACGCCCCAGCGGCCGAGTTGCAAGGCCAGACCGGCGAGGTCCGCCGAAAGGATCTCCGCACTGCCGTAGGCCGCCAGCTGTTCGTGCTGATCCTGTGACCACAGGCGATAACACACGCCGGGCTCCAGTCGCCCGGCGCGGCCCGCACGCTGGGTAGCGCTGGCCTTGGAGATACGCTGAGTGTCGAGGCGGGTCATGCCGCTGCCAGGGTCGAAACGCGGCACCCGCGCCAACCCGGCATCAATCACCACGCGCACGCCGTCGATGGTCAGGCTGGTCTCGGCGATGTTGGTGGCCAGCACCACTTTGCGTTGGCCCACCGGCGCCGGGTCGATCGCCGCACGTTGCGCGGCCAGGTCCAGTTCGCCATGCAACGGACAGAGCAACACCTGAGGGTTGTCGCCCAGCACATCGGCCAGTTGTTGATGCACGCGTCGAATTTCCGCTTGTCCGGGCAGGAACACCAGCACGCTGCCGGTCTCATCGTTCAAGGCTTCGAGAATGGTCTGCACCAGCCGTGGCTCGATGAATTCACCCGCCTGGAATGGCCGCCCCCAACGCATCGCCACCGGGTACATGCGCCCTTCGCTGCGCAGGATCGGCGCATCGTCCAGTAGCCCGGCCAGGCGTTCGCCCTCCAGGGTTGCGGACATCAGCAGGATTTTCAGCGGTTGATCGTCGCGAAACAGCTCCCGGCCATTGAGGCTCAGGGCCAACGCGAGGTCGGCGTCGAGGCTGCGTTCGTGAAATTCGTCGAAGATCAGCAGGCCCACGCCTTCCAGTGCCGGGTCGTCCTGCAAGCGCCGGGTGAGGATGCCTTCGGTGACCACTTCGATGCGGGTGTTGGGGCCGACCTTGCTGT
Organism: Pseudomonas mohnii; assembly: GCF_900105115.1. Lineage (NCBI taxonomy): Bacteria > Pseudomonadati > Pseudomonadota > Gammaproteobacteria > Pseudomonadales > Pseudomonadaceae > Pseudomonas > Pseudomonas mohnii. Next base: position 4,101,710 of record NZ_FNRV01000001.1, on the reverse strand, counting down.
CGAGCCGAATGCGATAACCCACGGTTTCGCCGACTTTCTCGCCCAGTTCACTGGCCAGGCGCTCCGCTGCCGCACGCGCCGCCAACCGGCGCGGCTCGAGCATCAGGATGGTTTGCCCGGCCAGCCACGGCTCGTTGAGCAAGGCCAAGGGCACGCGGGTGGTTTTACCGGCGCCGGGCGGTGCTTCGAGCACGGCTTCGTGGCGTGTCGCCAAGGCTTCACGCAGGGCGGGTAAAACTTCATCAATCGGCAAAGAAATCATGCTGGCTCCCAAACAGAGCGGCGAGTATAACGGCGAACTGCCCAGTGTTCGTTGCGGTCCTAATTCATACCGATGACGCTTCGTTTTGAAATGACCCAGGAGATTTCATATGCGTATTCCCTTTCGCCTGATTGGCGGTGTTCTGGTCGCCACCCTGCTGACCCAAGTGACGGCCTGCGGTTCGATCTTCTACCCGGATCGCCGCGGCCAGATCGACGGCAAGATCGACCCGGCCATTGCCGTGCTCGACGCCGTGGGCCTTCTGTTCTATATCATTCCCGGCCTGATCGCGTTTGCCGTGGACTTCGCCACCGGCGCGATTTACTTCGAACCGGGCAAGACAGCCCAGGTTGATCCGGAAAAGCTCAAGGACGCCATCGGCGCCGACGGCAAGGTCGATAACCTCAAATTGCAGACTATTCTGCAGCGTGAACTGGGCCGCAGCTTCCCGCTGGATGATCCACGCCTGATCCAGCACAAGGGCAGCACCCAGCAACTGGCCATGTTCGGCCTGCAACCCGCCGCGTAATCGATGCGTTTCAAGGAAAGGCCGCACTTATGATCTCCAGCTCCGAACACGCCCGCCTGCTGCGGCTGGCGACCCGTGCCTCGGTGGCGGTGGCTTGCACGCTGGTCGTCGCCAAGGCCATCGCCTGGTGGCTGAGTGGATCGGTGAGCATGCTCGCCGGGTTGACCGACTCGGCACTCGACGGCATCACTTCGATGCTCAACTTGCTGGCTGTGCACTACGCCCTGCGCCCCGCCGACGACGATCATCGCTACGGGCATGGCAAGGCCGAATCGCTGGCCGGCATGGCGCAGGCGCTGTTCATCGGGGGCAGTGCGGTGCTGATTGCGATGCAGGCGTTCGAGCGGATCAAGCATCCGGAGCCGGTGGGCGCGCCGTGGATCAGCATCGGGGTGATTGTGTTCTCGCTGGTCCTGACCCTGGCGCTGCTGATGTTGCAGCATCGTGTGGTCAAGGCCACGGGGTCCAACGCGGTGCGCGCCGACTCCTTGCATTACCGTTCGGACATGATGCTCAACGGCAGCATTCTGGTGGCGCTGGTACTGGCCGGGTTTGGCTGGCATCAGGTCGACGCCTGGTTCGGCCTGGGCATCGCCGCGTACATCCTCTGGAGCGCGGTGCAGATCGCCCGGGAAAGTTTCACGGTGCTGATGGATGAAGAGCTGCCACCGGATGTCAGCCAGCACATGCTCGAACTGGCGTGCAGCGTTCCGGGCGTGCTGGGCGCCCATGACCTGCGCACGCGGGTTTCCGGCAACCAGTGGTTCGTGCAACTCCACCTGGAATTGCCGGGGGATCTGACGCTATCCGTTGCCCACGGCATCAGCGATCAAGCCGCCGATGCGATTCACGCCGCCTACCCGCGAGCCGAGGTGCTGGTGCACGCCGACCCGATGAAAATAGCGGCAAGCTCCAAGCTTTAAGCTGCAAGCTTGAGGCTAATGCCCACAGCTTGCGGCTTGAAGCTTGAAGCTTGAAGCTGCTACTGAACCTGATACCCACGACTGCTCAGGCAATTGCCCTGAGCCTGGCGATAGGCTTGCACCACCGAAGGGTCTGGCTGGTAGGTCGCGGTTCGCGGATCGAAGCCACTCTGCTGCACCGCGTATTGATAACACTCGTAGCCATCCCGATTGACCTGGTCCTGGGACTGGCCGTTGGCCGGGTAAGCCACCACGTCATAACTGTTGTTGACGGGTGGTGGTGGCTGTTGCGGCTGCGGCTGAAGGCTGCCAACAGGTGGTTCGACCACGACGTAATCCTGGGTACTCTCCTGATAGGCGTAGTACGCGCCCGCCGCCAGAAATAGCACCGCGCCGCCGATCAACACCTGTTCGGCGTAATCCGGCAAGTAGCTGACGCGAATCCCGCGCGGTGGCTCAACCACCACATAACGCGGGCCTAGCGGGCGATACCAGTAACCGCCGGAATAGAAATAATCCATGCCACGGTAAGGCACGCGGTACTCGCGGTCCGGGAAGCGATCGATCACATGACCCGGGCGATACTGCGGCCCTGGGCCCCAACCGTTGCCGTGCCCGTTCGGACGGCCCTGCCACTGATTATTACTCGACGGCGCACCGGCATAGCCGCCCCAGTGCTGGTTGTTGTCGTTACGCCGCGGCACGTCCTGGTAATACCCGCGTTGCGGCGGCTGAGTCTGACGCACAGCGTCGGGCCTTGGCTGGATCGGCAAGTCATTGGCCGGCAATTGCGGTGGCGGCGGAGGGGAGCGAACCGGATTGTTGAAATCGGGCTGTTGACGGTTTTGCCATTGGCCATCGTTCCGGTTCTGCCCGTTGTGCTCGAACTGGCGACTGTTGTCGCCACGAATGACGTCATTGTTTTGCGGGCGCGGTTGATTGTTGCCATGGCCCTGATTATTTCCCTGATGACCGCCCTCCCCCTGTCGACCACCCTCGGGCCCCCGGTTCTGCGGCTCATCGGCCAACGATTGCGCAGTGACACTGACACACAGCAAACCAACTCCGGCCAAACGCCAGATGCGCGACTTCATGCTTTTCCTCACTGTGGGGACTGCTGGGGTACGGATTCCGTAGGAGCGAACAGCGCTTGTACGTAAGACTGGAAATGCACAGGCTGGTTCTGCCACAGGTTATCAGTCGCGAAACTTATTTATTGAGGGGCAGCACTATATTCCAGGCATAGAAAAAGGGGAGACCTGTCGGCCTCCCCTTGAGAACTTCGTCCGTGCTCGACGCTTTTGACGTCGGCTCACCTCACGCCGTCTTCTGGACAGTGTGTAGCTCGGGGGCCGGCACATCCCCTGTGGGGGTGGCGACCGCAGCAGGCCTGATTGGGCGAGCCGCACTGGACTGTTTGTCCGAGCAGTGATTCTGGTGATAAGAATAGGCTCGGAGAGCCAGCAGAGGATTGCGAAGATTGCTCAAATAAACACTACTTGCGCAATTTTTAACCCTGGATAGATAATCTGCCGCAATAGTTATGACAAAGGCCTGATTGATGAGCAAACTCGACCGATACGACCTGAGCATTTTGGCTGAATTGCAGCGTGATGCACGCATCTCCAATCAGGAGCTGGCCGAACGCATCGGCCTGTCACCGTCGCCCTGCTCACGGCGGGTCAAGCAACTGGAGGACGACGGCTACATTTCCCGCCAGGTCGCCCTGCTCGACCGCAAGATGCTCGGCCTGAGCCTGACGGCGTATGTGCTGATCGGCATGGACCGTCATACGCCAGAGCGCTTCGAGAACTTCGAAGCGGCTATCCGTACCTTGCCGCAAGTCCTGGAATGCAGCCTGGTGACCGGGATGGATGCCGATTATCAGCTCAAGGTCGTGGTGCCGGACATGGACCACTATCAGAAACTGCTGCTGGGGCACCTGACGCGAATTGAAGGCGTGACCAGCGTGCGCTCCAGTTTTGTGTTGAATCAGGTTTTGAACAGCACTGAGCTGCCGCTGACTCATCTTCGTAGCTAAGGGCGCCTTCGCTGGCAAGCCAGTTCCTACAGGGGATCTTCAGCGCACCAGGATCAACTGTAGGAGCGAGCTTGCTCGCGATGGGGCCGCAACAGCCGACGAATGACTGCGACACACCGCCGCAGGTCAATACTGCCCTCCCCCAGCGAGGCGTATACTCCCCGCGCCCTATTAGCCTCGCCCGCGCTGGAGATGTTCAATGGATCCTGCAGTTTTCGAAGAGTGGATGATGACCGGCCTGGTCTCCATCCTGATCATTTTCATGGGTTTCATCGTCTGGGATCTGGCGAAGAAGTCCAAGGCCGGGCGTTTCGGCTCGTTCATTCTGTTCTTCGTGCTGGGCCTTGGCGTGGCGGCGTTCGTGATCAAGAGCGTGGTGATCGGATTGATCGAGTCCGGCACCTTATAAGCGTGCCGGCACTTCCTTCCACTGGCCCTGATCAAGCCCTTCGATGGTCCAGTCGCCGATTCTGACCCGCACCAGGCGCAACGTCGGCAGTCCGACCGCCGCCGTCATGCGGCGCACCTGACGGTTTCGCCCCTCGCGAATCACCAGTTCCAGCCAACGGGTTGGCACACTCTTGCGAAAGCGCACCGGCGGATTGCGCGGCCACAACTCGGGTTCATCCAGTTGCCGCGCCTCGGCGGGCAAGGTCATGCCGTCGTTCAACTCGACACCGTCACGCAAGCGCTGCAACTGCTCGGCGCTCGGCTCACCTTCCACCTGCACCCAATAGGTCTTGGCCAGTTTGTGTTTCGGGTCGGCGATCCGCGCCTGTAGCTGGCCGTCGTTGGTCAGCAGGAGCAAGCCTTCGCTGTCACGGTCCAGCCGTCCGGCGGGGTAAATTCCCGGAATATCGATAAAGTCCTTGAGCGTCGCCCGACCTTCGCCATCGCTGAATTGCGTCAGCACATCGAACGGCTTGTTGAACAGGATCAGTTTGGGCTCGGCCGGTGGCGCCTTGGCGACACGGCGCGGGGCCGAAGGGGATGGCTTCGCGCCAGGACGGCGGGAAACAGGACGTTGAGGACGGGACATGGCAAAAGAGACATCTAACGGTCAGGGCTGCTAATGCTAGGGCGCGCCATCAATAATTACCACTGCCACGCCCTTGCCCCGACCGCTAAATGACCATGACAAACCGTTAGCGGAACGGCGGCTCGTCGAAGCTGCGCAGTTTGCGCGAGTGCAGCGAGTTGAGTTCGGTGCGCAGCAAGTCCACCGCCTCGATGCCGATCTTCAAATGCTGGCTGACCGCGCGCTCATAGAAGGCGTTGGCCGAGCCCGGCAGCTTGATTTCACTGTGCAGCGGCTTGTCCGACACGCAGAGCAACGTGCCGTAAGGCACACGCAGGCGATAGCCCTGGGCAGCAATGGTGCCGCTTTCCATGTCCACCGCGACGGCGCGAGACAGGTTGATCAGCGGACGCTCCTGGGCCCAGCGCAGTTCCCAGTTACGGTCGTCGTAGGTCAATACGGTGCCGGTGCGCAGGCGTTTCTTCAATTGGTCGCCTTGCTCGCCGGTGATGTTGGCCGCCGCTTGCTGCAAGGCCATCTGCACTTCGGCCAGGGCCGGGATCGGAATGTTCGGTGGTACCACCCGGTCGAGAATCCCGTCGCGGCGCATGTAGGCGTGCGCCAACACGTAGTCGCCAATGGTCTGCGACTGACGCAAGCCGCCGCAGTGACCAATCATCAGCCAGCAGTGCGGACGCAGCACCGCCAGGTGATCGGTGATGTTCTTGGCATTGGACGGGCCGACGCCGATGTTCACCAGGGTCACCCCGTGACCGTCGCTGGCGATCAGGTGATAGGCCGGCATCTGGTAGCGGTGCCAAACCACGCCGGCGGCAATCGCCGAGGCTTCGCCGTGGTCCATGCTCTTTTCGATGATCACGTTGCCCGGCAGTACCATGCGCACGAAACGCGGGTCTTTGCGCAATTGTTCAAGGCCATGGACGATGAACTGGTCGACGTAACGGTGGTAGTTGGTCAGCAGAATCCACGGCTGTACATGACGCCAGTCGCTGCCGGTGTAATGCACCAGTCGGCGCAGGGAGAAATCCACCCGTGCGGCATCGAACAGCGCCAGTGGCAGCGGATCGGTGTTTTCCCAGTCGTACAAACCATCGGCAATGCCGTCGGTCGCCGCCGACAGGTCGGTGCTCGGGAACACCCGAGCCAGCACGGCAGCGGTGACGCCAGAGCCGGCCAGCTCATCGCCCTGTTCGACGACATACGGATACGGGATGTTTTGCTGACTGACACCGACCTCTACAGTCACGGTGAAGTCGTGCATCAAAGGCACAAGTTGTTCCAGCAGGTATTTACGGAACGCCGAAGGGTGGGTGACGGTGACGCTGTAGGTGCCTGGCAACTGGACCTTGGCGTAGGCGCGGGTGGTCTGCGGGACTTCGCCCTGGCAAAGGTAGGTCAGACGCAGTTCGGGATAACGGAACAATGCCCGCTGCTCGGCATCGGGCTCGACGCGATCCTTGAGGTAACGCTTGAGCGCCTGGCTCAGTGCGGTGGTTGCACGATTGTGCAAGAGCGCAAGCCGGTCAACGGCTTGCTCGGCGGTTTGAACGACAATAAAAGCTTCGGTCACGATCAGCATCCTGTGTTCTGACTTGCAGGCCTTCATCTTGCCTGCATCGTCGCTTCACGGGAACAGTGGCATGCAGCTACAAAAAATATTGCACACACCAAAAACCCTGTGGGAGCGGGCTTGCCCGCGATGAGGGTATATCAATCGACAGATGGGTTGACTGAGATACCGCTATCGCGAGCAAGCTCGCGCCTACAGGGGGTCAGTCGTGATCAGACCCCCTGTGCAGACGAGCGAGTGACAAGGGCTTCCACATCCAGTCCACGGGGCAACGCACCGTATACCCGGCCACCTCCATCCAGTCGACTGGCGATGAAGGCATCGCTGACCGCCGCATTGCCCGCCTCCAGCAGCAACTTGGCCTGCAGCCCCAGGGCGATGTCTTCGGTCAATTGCCGGGCACGATACTGAATGTCGCTGGTGTCCTTGAAGGCCGTCTGCAACCGATTGATGTGCGCGGCCAGGCGCTTGTCGCCATGGCCGTCGCCCAGCTCGTTGAACAATACGTCCAGCACGCCAGGTTCTTTGGACAGCGCACGCAGCACATCGAGGCATTGCACGTTGCCGGAGCCTTCCCACGTCGAGTTGACCGGTGCCTCGCGGTACAGCCGCGGCAGGATGCTGTCTTCGACATATCCGGCCCCTCCCATGCATTCAGCGGCTTCGTTGATCATGGCTGGCGCGCGCTTGCAGATCCAGTACTTGCCCACCGCCGTCACCAGTCGGGCGAACTTCGCTTCCTGCTCACTCTCCAGATGATCCAGCGCCCGGCCCATGCGCAAGCTCAAGGCCAGCGCCGCTTCGCTTTCCAGTGCCAGGTCCGCCAGCACGTTTTGCATCAATGGCTGTTCGCCGAGCAATTTGCCGCCGACCGAGCGGTGCGCACAGTGATGGCTGGCTTGGGTCAGGGCCTGGCGCATCAGCGAACTGGAACCGACCATGCAATCGAAGCGGGTCATGGCCACCATTTCGATGATGGTGGGAACGCCACGACCCTCTTCGCCGACCATCCACGCCAGCGCACCACGAAACTCCACTTCGCTGGAGGCGTTGGAGCAGTTGCCGAGTTTGTTTTTCAGGCGCTGGATGTAGAACTGATTGCGCGTGTCATCCGGGCGATGGCGCGGCAGCAGGAAACAGGTCAAGCCCTTGTCCGTCTGCGCAAGCGTCAGAAAGGCATCACACATCGGCGCCGAACAGAACCACTTGTGCCCCACCAGTTCGTAAGCCTGGCCAGGACCGCTGGCACCGACCGGATAAGCCTTGGTGGTGTTGGCACGAACGTCGGTGCCACCCTGTTTCTCGGTCATGGCCATGCCAATGGTGACCCCGGCCTTATGGACCATGCCGACGTTGCGCGGGTCGTATTCGGTGGCCAGAATTTTCGGCAGCCATTGTCTGGCCAGATCCGGCTGCAGACGCAGTGCCGGCACGCTGGCGAACGTCATGGTCAGCGGGCAGCCACTGCCGGCTTCGGCCTGGCTGTGCAAATACGTCATGCAAGCACGGGCAACATGGGCACCGTCCTGGGGGTGTGCCCAGGGCAGCGAGGTCAGGCCATGCTCGATCGCCGTGCGCATCAGTTGATGATAGGCCGGGTGAAACTCCACCAGGTCGATACGATGGCCAAAGCGGTCGTGACTGTTGAACACCGGTTTGTTCTGATTGGCCAGGAATCCCGCTTCCATCAGCGGCCCGCCCGCCAGCGCACCGTACGCATCGATCCGCGATTCGGCCCAACCGGCCCCGAAGCGCCGCGACCACTCCTGCAACGGCAAGTCGATGCGATACAGGTTGATGCCGTCCAGAGACGGTGGCTGGTTGGTGACTTCGTGGGTTTCGGCAAACTGATGCAGGTTCATGACGGGGCTCCTTTGGTCAGCCAAGGGACCTCAGTTAAGCACCGCCATTGGGCCGATCAAAGTGTCATATCTGCCTAACTGCCGGCGCTTTCGCCCTGTTACGCGCAAAGCACCCGTCGATAGAGCGCAGCCTGCAAATCTTCGAATTTCACCGGTTTGTTCAGGTAGTCGATCAACGCGCCGGTCGGGCAGCGCTCCCGTTCAACGCCCAGTGCGATGATGAATATCGGCACCTCGGCGCAGCCCGGCAAGGCGCGAATCTGGCAGCACAACGACACACCATCCAGGGCCGGCAACTGACAATCGAGCAGCACGGCGTCGAAGGTTTCACACTGCAACAATTCGAGTGCGGTTTGGCCGCTGTCAGCCGTGCGGACCCGGAAACCGAGCTTGAGCAACATGCCGCGCATCACCAACTGATTGATGCTGTTTTCGTCCACCAGCAACACCGAGCAATCCTGCGGCAGGCGCAGGAGCGGGAAATCCCGGGCCATAAAGGGCACCGTCGAACGCTCCGGCGCCGGCACTTCGAACTCGACATCGAGCTGGAAGCGACTCCCACGCCCAGGCTCGGAGCGATGGGTCAGGCGTCCGCCAAGCAACTCCACCAACTGCCGGCAGATGGCCAAACCCACGCCCAAACCACCGTATTCACGGGTCATCGAACCGTCGAGCTGAAAGAAGCGTTGATACATGGTCGCCTCCCCCAGATCGGTAAAGCCGATGCCGGTGTCGATCACCGCGAAGGACAGCGCGAGTCGGTCAGGCTCGACGGTTTTACCCGTTACCCGCAACGCCAACCCTCCGACCTTGGTGAATTTGATCGCATTATCCAGCAGGCATTCCAGGCATTGCGCCAACTTGGTGCTATCGCCATGCAATCGGTCCAGCACGCCGGGTGCCACGTCGACCTTGAAGTCCAGCGATTTGCTCGACGCACTGCCTTCGAATTGCACACGCAACGCCTCGACCACACCGCGCAAACTGAATGTCGTCGGATAAGCCTTGAGCTTGCCGGCCTGCAACTCGGTCAGGGTCAGGATGCCGTTGACCATACGCATCATCTCCCGCGCCGATCCCGCGGCTGTTTGCTGGTATTGCTCCAGCTCGGGGTCCATCTCGACGGTCTGCATCAGCTCCAGCGAGCCGATCACCCCGTTCATGGGCGTGCGCAGTTCATGGGTCAAGGTGGCAAGGAACTCGTCCTTTAGCTTGTTACTGTGGGCCAGTTGCTGGTTGAGCACTTCAAGTTTTTGCCCGGCGTCGAACAACGTTTGCGCCTGCTGTTCGCGCATCGCATTGATGCGGTCGGCCAGGGCCAGGGACAGCAGTGCCACTTCGATGGCCGAACCGATCTGGCTGGAGTACATGGTCAGGAACACGTTCGGCAGATAACCCAGCACCATCAGCGTGTTGATGATGCCGCCCAGCAAAAAAGCCGACCAGGCAATGATGAAATACCGCGCCACTCGAAGACCACGTAGCCAGGCGAAAATCCCCGCAGAAAAAATCACCACGGTAAAGGTCAGCGCCAGCGCCGTGGCCAGGCGCAGGGCCAGGGCGTAACTGGTCATCAAGGACAATCCGACCACCAGCGCGCTGAACGCCACCAATGCCAGCAACAGGCGATCGAGCCAGCGACTGTGGGTGGCCGTCTGCAAGAAGCTGCGAGCGAACTGACTGCCGAACAGCCCGGCGCAACCGATGAAAAACGGTGTCGCGGCGTTGGTCCACCAGGGATTGTCCGGCCAGAAATACTCTACGGCAGCGCCGTTCACAGAGAGTTGATACAGCCCGAACGAGGCAATGTAGACAATGTAATAGAGATAACTGGTGTCGCGCACGCTGAGGTAGATGAACAGGTTGTAGACCAGCATCCCCAGCAACACGCCATAGATCAGGCCCAACACATAGAGTCGGACCGGCTGCTCTTCGAGGTAGGCGGTGCTTGACCACAATGTCACCGGCGCCTGGATCGAGCCCTCACTTTGCAAGCGCAGGTACAGGGTTTGGGTCTGGCCGGGGGTGAAGTTCAGACTGAACAGGTAGTTGTTCTGACGGATCTCGCGACTGGAAAAGGGTAATGCATCGCCCGTCTGACGGACCACTTGATAGTTACCGGTTGCATCAGGCAGATAGAGATCAAGGTGATCGAGGGGCGGGTAGGCCAGTTCCAGCAGCCAGGTCCGTTGCGCCGCAGGGTTGGTCGGGCGGTACTGCAAGTCGATTTTCAGCCAGAACACCGAACGCGAGTACCCGGCATTGAGGGTGGCTTTGTCGTGGGATTTGAAGTTGCCGGCCGCCGCTTGTGCGCGCACGTCCGCAATGGTCGCCTGACCACTTGCGTCTTCAAACACCTGCAGGGATCGGCCCAGGGGGAGGCTTTGAGTGAACTCATCGAATTCGACGGCGTTCGCCAAAAAGGGCAAACACAACATCAACATTAGCAAATAGCGCATTGGTGCCCCAGCGTGGCCTATCCGGTTCTGTCAGGAAGCCCCCCATTCCTTTTGAGCAGACGTAAAACCGGTATTACCTGTTATTGATTTGGATCCACTCTAGCATAGCCGTTGATGGCCATTGAGCACTACTGAAATTTTTACTGAAAAGGCTCTAGAACGGGCTTTTCAGCGGAGATTATTGAGCTAGAGCTGTTTGATTGATCAGGTTGTAAAAATACCTGAGCGAACACTTGTGGCGAGGGAGCTTACTCCCGCCAGGTTGCGAAGCGGCCCCAACGTTTTGTCAGTTGCGCCGAGCCATTGGACTTGACGACTGCTTCGCACTCGAGCGGGAGCAAGCTCCCCTCGCCACAAGCATGTCGCTGCATCCGAAAAAAGATGTTTGGTGGTAAGCTCGCGCACCATGAATATCTACAGCTCTCGCCCCGTTGTCCTCTGTCTCTCCGGCCACGACCCAAGTGGTGGCGCCGGCTTGCAGGCAGATATCGAAGCCCTGCTCGCTCAGGGTTGCCATGCGGCTCCGGCCGTCACTGCCCTGACCGTGCAAGATACGGTCAATGTCACTGACTTCCGCGTCCTCGACCGTGAGTGGGTGTTGGCCCAGGCCAATGCCGTGCTCAACGATTCCGAGGTTGCGGCCGTCAAACTGGGCATGCTCGGTTCGCTGGAAATGGTCGACACCGTGGTCGAACTGCTCTCGGCGCACCCGCACCTGCCAGTGGTCTGCGACCCGGTGCTGCGCGCTGGCGGCGGCGGACGCCTGGGCAAGGACGAAGTCGGCTACGCCATGCGCGAACGCTTGCTGCCGCTCTCGATCATCGCCACCCCTAACCTTCCCGAAGCCCGCATCCTCGCCGAACTGCCCGAAGGCACCGCGGACGAGTGCGCTGAAAAACTCCTGCCGTTCGTCAAACACCTGCTGATCACCGGCGGCCATGGCGACGAAACCGAAATCCATAATCGCCTCTACAGCCGCGACGGCCATCGCGACACTTTTACCTGTCAGCGCCTGCCGGGCAGTTATCACGGTTCCGGCTGCACATTAGCCAGTGCCCTCGCCGGCCGTCTGGCCCAGGGTGAAAACCTCGCCAGCGCCGTACAGACTGCACTTAACTACACGTGGCGCACCCTGCGTGACGCGGAACAACTGGGCAAAGGGCAATTCGTGCCACGCCGCCTGCCACTGGACTTCTGTTCGTAACGCCATGAGGCCTGTCCGATGAAACTACGTGGCCTGTACGCCATTACCGACAGCCAATTGCTGGCCGGTAAATTTCTCTCGTACGTGGAGGCGGCGCTGGAAGGCGGCGTCACCCTGCTGCAGTACCGCGACAAGAGCAGCGATGAGGCCCGTCGACTGCGCGAGGCGCAAGCCCTGCGCAATTTGTGCGAGCGCTACAAGACGCAGTTGATCATCAATGACGACGCCGAACTGGCCGCACGCCTGAACGTAGGCGTACACCTGGGCCAAACCGACGGCCCGTTGTCGCCGACCCGCGCCCTGCTCGGCTCCAAAGCCATCATCGGTTCGACCTGCCATGCACAGCTCGAACTGGCCGAGCAAGCTGTCAAGGAAGGCGCCAGTTATGTCGCGTTCGGACGCTTCTTCAATTCCAACACCAAGCCCGGCGCCCCGACCTGCAGCCTCGATCTGCTGGACCAGGCGCGCCAGAAATTGCACCTGCCGATCTGCGCGATCGGCGGCATCACCCTGGACAACGCCGCCCCACTGGTGGCCCATGGCGTCGATCTGCTGGCCGTGGTGCATGGTTTGTTTGGCGCCGAGAGCACGACCGAAGTGACCCGCCGCGCCCGCGCATTCAATGAATTACTAAAAATCTGATTTGAGAGTCCGCACATGTCTCGTTCCGAAACCCTGTTTGCCAATGCCCAGAAACACATTCCCGGTGGCGTGAACTCGCCAGTGCGCGCGTTCAAGAGCGTTGGCGGCACGCCGTTGTTCTTCAAACACGCTGAAGGCGCCTACGTCACCGACGAAGACAACAAGCGTTATGTGGATTACGTCGGCTCCTGGGGCCCGATGATTCTCGGCCACAGCCACCCGGATGTGCTGGACGCCGTGCGTAAACAGCTGGAGCACGGCCTGTCCTACGGCGCGCCGACCGAGATGGAAACCCAGATGGCCGACCTGGTCTGCTCGCTGGTGCCTTCGATGGACATGGTGCGCATGGTCAGCTCCGGCACCGAAGCGACCATGAGTGCCATTCGTCTGGCCCGCGGTTTCACTGGCCGCGACAGCATCATCAAGTTTGAAGGCTGCTACCACGGTCACTCCGACAGCCTGCTGGTCAAGGCCGGTTCCGGGGCCCTGACCCAAGGCGTACCGAGTTCGGCCGGCGTGCCGGCGGCGTTCGCCAAACACACCCTGACCCTGCCATTCAACGACATCGACGCGGTTGAAGCGATGCTCGCCGAAGTCGGGCAGGACGTGGCCTGCATCATCGTTGAACCGGTAGCTGGCAACATGAACTGCGTACCACCGGCGCCAGGTTTCCTCGAAGGCCTGCGGACCCTGTGCGACAAGCACGGCGTGGTCCTGATTTTCGACGAAGTGATGACCGGCTTCCGTGTCGCCCTGGGCGGCGCCCAGGCTCACTACGGCGTAACGCCGGACCTGACCACGTTCGGCAAGATCATCGGGGGCGGCATGCCGGTCGGCTGCTTCGGTGGCAAGCGCGAAATCATGTCGCGCATCGCCCCGCTGGGCCCGGTCTACCAGGCCGGTACGTTGTCGGGTAACCCGCTGGCGATGGCTGCCGGCCTGACCACCCTGCGCCTGATCAGCCGTCCGGGTTTCCACGCGGAGCTGACCGACTACACCACGCGCCTGCTCGATGGCTTGCAACAACGTGCCGATGCGGCAGGCATCCCGTTCGTGACCACTCAGGCCGGCGGCATGTTCGGCCTGTACTTCAGCGGCGCCGACGACATCGTGACTTTCGATGACGTGATGGCCAGCGATGCGGCGCTGTTCGGTCGCTTCTTCCACCTGATGCTCGAAGGTGGTGTGTACCTGGCGCCAAGCGCGTTCGAAGCCGGCTTCACCTCGATCGCCCACGGCGAAACCGAGCTGAAACTGACCCTGGATGCCGCTGAGCGCGCGTTCGCTGCACTGAAGTAACGTGATCGAGCCGACGCTGGCCATCGCCAGCGTCGGCTTTCACCTGCATTCCCGCTTTTTTTCCGACTCATCTGCCAACAATCCCCAGCAAAGTGGGCGATATATTTCCCGCGCAGCAGAAAAACGAGTAAAGACTTTGTAAGGTTGGCCCTGCTTATTTCATAATGCGCGCTTATTGGATCCCCTCGATGGGTCCGCGCGCCCTTCAGAGGTAAGTCGATTCCCATGAACCGCACCGGCCGCGCCCTTTCACTGGGCTGCCTGTTGCTCCTTCAGCCCCTGCTCGCGCTCGCACAAGCAGGCGGTAACTCGTTGTTAATCCCAGCGATGGGTCGCTGCACCCTCAATACCCAGCCGCAAGACCTGGCACAGGCACTCGCCGCCTGCCAGAAAGCGTCGGATGAAGGGGATGCCCAAGCGCAATACGAGTTGGGTGAGTTCTACTACGAAGGCAAAAACGCCCCGCGCGACCTCAATCAAGCCCTGAGCTATTTCGAAAAGGCCTCGCTGCAAGGCCACGCCCAGGCGCAGTTCAAACTCGGCACCATGTTTTTCCACGGTGAAGGCGTGCCGGCCAATAACGTTCAGGCGTATATCCTGCTGAAAATGGCTTCGGTCAATGGCGACGAAGATGCGCTGGACACTGCCGACGAAGTCACCGAAAAGATGCCTCGCGAAGAACTGGAAGTCGCCACTCAGGTGCTGGGGCAAATTTTCCGTAAGTATTTGATGGAATTGCAGAGCGCCGATGGGCGTACGCCGTTCGCGCCGTTGCCTTAAGTTCTGTACCGATTTTTCTGGCCCCATCGCGAGCAAGCTCGCTCCCACACGTGATTTCTGGCGTTCACAACTATTGTGTTCGCAGACGATTCATTGTGGGAGCGAGCTTGTTCGCGGTGGAGACGACTCGGTCTTGAAACCTTACTTCTCAGGCATCGGCATCGGAAACGGCATGACATTGCCGACCGCGCCACGGGCTTCGCTGATTTTCGGCGTGCCCAGGCGCTCGACTTCGTCGATGCGCACGATCGAATGCATCGGCACAAAACTGCGCACCACGCCTTCGAACTGAGCCTTGAGTTTCTCTTCGCTCGGATCGACGACCACTTGCGTGCGCTCGCCAAAGACGAACTCTTCCACTTCCAGAAAGCCCCACAGATCACTTTGATAGATCTGCTTGGCGTACATTTCGAACACCTGGCCCTGGTTGAGGAAAATCACCTTGTAGATTGGAGCTTCACGTTTGGTCATGGTGGGCGGGTAACACATCGAGGGATAAAAAAGAGGGCACGAACTATAGCATAGCCGTCGGACGCGCAGCGGTAGGAACCTGGGTGCATGTTCCCTATAATGCGCGGTTCTTTGAATCACGTGATGACTCTTTCCATGGCCAAGAAGCTTTACATCGAAACCCACGGTTGCCAGATGAACGAGTACGACAGCTCGCGCATGGTCGATCTGCTGGGCGCACACCAGGCCCTGGAAGTCACCGCGCGTGCTGAAGACGCCGACGTGATCCTGCTCAACACCTGCTCGATCCGCGAACGCGCTCAGGATCGTGTCTACTCTCAGCTCGGCCGCTGGCGCGAACTGAAACTCGCCAACCCGGACATGGTGATCGCCGTCGGCGGTTGCGTGGCCAGCCAGGAAGGCGCCGCCATCCGAGATCGCGCGCCCTACGTGGACGTCGTCTTCGGCCCGCAGACCTTGCACCGCCTGCCGGAAATGATCGACGCCGCACGCATCAGCAAGCTGCCGCAGGTCGACGTTTCTTTCCCGGAAATCGAAAAATTCGACCACTTGCCCGAGCCGCGCATCGATGGCCCCAGCGCTTACGTGTCGGTGATGGAAGGCTGCAGCAAGTACTGCACCTTCTGCGTGGTGCCGTACACCCGCGGCGAAGAAGTGAGCCGGCCATTCGACGACGTGATCGCCGAGATCATTCACCTGGCTGAAAACGGCGTGCGCGAAGTGACCTTGTTGGGGCAGAACGTCAACGGTTATCGCGGCACCACGCACGACGGTCGCCTGGCCGATCTGGCCGAGCTGATCCGCGTGGTCGCCGCCATCGATGGCATCGACCGCATCCGCTACACCACCTCACACCCGCTGGAATTCTCCGACAGCCTGATCCAGGCCCACGCCGAGGTGCCGGAACTGGTGAAACACCTGCATTTGCCGGTGCAGTCAGGCTCGGACCGCATCCTCGCGGCGATGAAGCGCAACCACACCGCGCTGGAATACAAATCCAAACTGCGCAAGCTGCGCGCGGCCGTACCGGGCATCTGCATCAGTTCGGACTTCATCGTCGGCTTCCCCGGCGAGACGGAAAAAGACTTCGAACAGACCATGAAACTGATCCAGGACGTCGGCTTCGACTTTTCCTATTCGTTCGTCTACAGCCAGCGTCCAGGTACTCCGGCCGCCGATCTGGCAGACGACACCCCCGAAGAGCTGAAAAAAGAGCGCTTGAACGCCTTGCAACATCGCCTGAACCAACAAGGCTTCGAAATCAGCCGACAAATGGTCGGGTCGATCCAGCGGATTCTGGTCACCGATTATTCGAAAAAAGACCCCGGTGAGCTGCAAGGCCGTACCGAAAATAATCGTATCGTCAACTTCAAGTGTGACAATCCGACCCTGATCGGTCAGTTTGCCGACGTGCACATCGATGCCGCACAGCCGCACTCGCTGCGAGGCTCGCTGATTCAATAACACCGATCCCTGTGGGAGCTGGCTTGCCAGCGATAGGGCCAGCAAGCCCGACAACGATGTCGCCAGTTACATCGCCATCGCTGGCAAGCCACCTCCCACAGTGAAATGCATTGTTCTTGAGAATGGGTTGATCCATTTAAGAGCTTTCGCACCCACGCCACTGGCGCTATCCTTGAACTCATCACTATTGCCCCAGGGCGGCTAAATACGACCTTGAACGCACCCATCGAACCACATCGTTTCATCCTCGAGCCTTTTGAAGCTCGCCGCTTCGCCAATCTGTGCGGGCAATTCGACGAGCATCTGCGCTTGATCGAACAGCGCCTGACCATCGAGATCC
This sequence comes from Pseudomonas mohnii, assembly GCF_900105115.1. Taxonomy (NCBI): domain Bacteria; kingdom Pseudomonadati; phylum Pseudomonadota; class Gammaproteobacteria; order Pseudomonadales; family Pseudomonadaceae; genus Pseudomonas; species Pseudomonas mohnii. The sequence continues at coordinate 4,084,825 of NZ_FNRV01000001.1, read as the reverse complement.
GCAACCGCGGCAATCAGTTCGAGCTGATCGGCGAACCCAAGCACACCACCTCTGCGGAAAACCTGCTGCGCCGCCTGTACCGGGAAACCAAGGGTACGGAGCTGTCGCCGGACATGGTTCACCTGTTCCTGCAGGAATCGGCCGTTGAAGAGCTGGACAATCACGCCCCTGCCGAAGCCTCCGTCGCCCTGCGCACCAAGAAAGGCATGATTCGCCCCCGCGGCTTGAATCAGTTGCGCTACGTGAAGGAAATCCTCGGCAACGACATCAACTTCGGCATTGGTCCGGCCGGTACCGGCAAGACCTATCTGGCGGTTGCCTGCGCGGTCGATGCACTGGAACGCGAGCAGATCCGCCGCATTCTGCTGGTACGTCCAGCGGTCGAAGCGGGTGAGAAACTCGGCTTCCTGCCTGGGGATCTGTCCCAGAAGATCGACCCGTATTTGCGCCCGCTTTACGACGCGCTCTACGAGATGCTCGGCTTCGAATACGTCGCCAAACTGATCGAACGCCAGGTGATCGAAGTCGCCCCCTTGGCTTATATGCGCGGGCGCACGCTGAACAACAGCTTCATCATCCTCGACGAAAGCCAGAACACCACGGTCGAGCAAATGAAAATGTTCCTGACCCGGATCGGCTTCGGCTCTACCGCCGTCATCACCGGTGACATCACCCAGGTCGACCTGCCCAAAGGCACCAAATCCGGGCTGCACCATGTGATCGAAGTGCTCAAAGACGTGCCAGGTATCAGCTTTACCCATTTCATGCCCAAGGACGTTGTGCGTCATCCGTTGGTGCAGCGCATTGTCGAAGCCTATGAGCGCTTCGAGAACCGCGTGACCGATGAAGCGCCAAAGGACAGCCGCCGCGATGCTTGAGCTTGATCTGCAACTGGCTACCCAGGCGCCCGCCCCCGGCGAGGCCGAGTTCCGCCAATGGTGCGAACTGGCCCTGCGCCAGCGCAGCGCCGACTCCGAGATGACCATTCGTCTGGTCGACGAAGCCGAAGGCCGCGAACTGAATCACACCTGGCGTCAGAAGGATTACGCCACTAACGTCCTGTCATTCCCTGCCGACGTACCCGACGAGTTTCTCGACATCCCGTTGCTGGGCGATCTGGTGATCTGCGTGGCCGTGGTCGAGCGCGAAGCCGCCGAACAGGGCAAGGAACTCAAGGCCCACTGGGCTCATCTGGTGATTCACGGCTGCTTGCATCTACTGGGTTACGACCATATAGATGATGACGAAGCCGAGGAAATGGAAGCACTGGAACGAACGTTGCTTGCAGAATTGGGCTATCCCGATCCGTACGCGGACGACGAAACCGAAACATCCCCAACCGTTACAACAAAGGATTCAGAGTAATCGCTATGAGCGAAGATCGATCGAGCAACGGGCAAAAGTCCTGGCTGGGTAAGCTCACCCAGGCTTTTGCCCATGAGCCGAAAAACCGCCAGGAGCTGCTGGAGCTGCTGCGCGACGCACACCAAAACAAACTGCTGGACAGCGAAGCGCTGGCCATCGTCGAAGGCGCCATCCAGGTCGCTGACCTGCAAGTACGGGACATCATGGTCCCGCGCTCGCAGATGGTCAGCATCAAGGCGACCCAGACACCCCGCGAGTTCCTGCCCGCCGTGGTCGACTCGGCCCACTCCCGCTACCCGGTGATCGGCGAGAGCCACGATGACGTGATGGGCGTGTTGCTGGCCAAGGACCTGCTGCCGTTGATCCTTCGGGAGAACGGCGACAGCTTCAATATCAAGGATCTGCTGCGCCCGGCCACGTTCGTGCCGGAGTCCAAGCGCTTGAACGTGCTGCTGCGCGAGTTCCGCGCCAACCATAACCACATGGCCATCGTCATTGACGAATACGGCGGCGTGGCGGGCCTGGTGACCATCGAAGACGTGCTCGAACAGATTGTCGGCGACATCGAAGACGAACACGATGTCGAAGAAGACAGCTACATCAAGCCGCTGCCAAGCGGTGATTTCCTGATCAAGGCCCTGACGCCGATCGAGAACTTCAACGAGTTCTTCGACAGTGAATTCTCCGATGACGAGTTCGACACCGTCGGCGGCCTGGTGATGAGTGCATTCGGGCATCTGCCCAAACGCAACGAAATCACCGAAATCGGCCCGTACCGCTTCCGCATCCTGAATGCCGACAGTCGCCGGATTCACCTGCTGCGCCTGACGCCAATCGCCCGGTAAAACATTAAGGATTGAAATGCGCTGGACAACCCGCCCCGGCTGGCCCGGTAACCTGCTGGCCGTGGCGGCCGGTGCAATCACCACCCTGGCCCTGGCGCCATTCGATATCTGGCCTCTGGCCCTGCTTGCCGTCGGCCTGTTCTATGCCGGTCTGCGCGAACTGAGCCCTCGCCAGGCACTCGGCCGTGGCTGGTGTTTCGGTTTTGGCCTGTTCGGTGCCGGTACCAGCTGGATCTACTACAGCATTCACAACTTCGGTGGCGCTTCGGTGTTGCTGGCCGGGTTCCTGATGCTGCTGTTCACAGCGGCGATTGCTTGGTTCTTTGCGCTGCCCGCCTGGCTCTGGGCGCGCTGGCTACGACGCAACGAAGCGCCACTGGCCGACGCCCTTGCATTCGCCGCGCTGTGGGTAGGCCAGGAGGCCTTCCGCGGCTGGTTCCTGACCGGCTTCCCGTGGCTGTATTCCGGCTACAGCCAGCTCGATGGCCCACTGACGGGGCTCGCCCCCGTTGGCGGTATGTGGCTGATTTCCTTCACCCTGGCCCTGACCGCTGCGCTGATCTACAACGGTATGCGCCTGGTGCGCACGGGTCGTAAAGGCTTCATCGTGGCTGGCGCCGTGCTGCTGGTCGGCCCTTGGGTCGCCGGCATGGCACTCAAGCACCACGCCTGGACCAGCCCGGCGGGCGCACCACTGAGTGTCGCGGCGATCCAGGGTAATATCGAACAGAGCATGAAGTGGGACCCGGCGCAGCTCAATGCACAACTGGCGCTATATCGCGACATGAGCTTCAGCTCCAAACGCGTCGACCTGCTGATCTGGCCGGAAACCGCGGTCCCGGTACTCAAGGAGTCCGCCGAGGGCTACCTGAACATGATGGGGAATTTTGCCGCAGAACGTCACTCGGCGTTGATTACCGGCGTGCCGATTCGCCAGATGGTCCATCACGAAAAACGCTTCTACAACGGCATCACCGTGGTCGGTGAAGGCGATGGCACATACCTCAAGCAGAAATTGGTGCCGTTTGGCGAATACGTTCCACTGCAAGATGTGCTGCGCGGCTTGATCGCCTTCTTCGACCTGCCGATGTCGGACTTTGCCCGAGGCCCGGCCGACCAGGCCATGTTGCAGGCCAAGGGTTACCAGATTGCGCCGTTCATCTGCTACGAAGTGGTGTATCCGGAGTTCGCTGCCGGCCTCGCGGCACAAAGCGATTTGCTGCTGACCATCAGCAACGACACCTGGTTCGGCACCTCGATCGGTCCGCTGCAACACTTGCAGATGGCGCAGATGCGCGCGCTGGAGGCCGGACGCTGGATGATCCGCGCCACCAACAACGGCGTGACCGGTCTGATCAACCCGTTCGGCCAGATCACCGCGCAGATCCCGCAGTTCGAGCGCGGCATCCTGTATGGCGAAGTGGTGCCGATGCACAACCTGACGCCTTATCTTCAATGGCGTTCGTGGCCGTTGATCATTGTTTGCGTGCTGTTGTTTGGCTGGGCACTGATTGCCAGCCGGATGGCCAAAACGGTCTGACTTGCGGGCCCTGGACAGAGGGCTTTTTGTGGTGAGGGAGCACACTCCCTCACCACAGGGTGTTGGCCAGCCCTCGCTATCGGTAGAACAACGAATACCCCACCTGCCCCACCGCTTCATTCAGCAACTGCCCGCTCTGCCAGATCGACTTGAATTCCGGCATCCAGCCACCCAGCGGCCGGGCATTGTCCACGCCTAAAAACCCCACGGGCGCAGACACCACTTCAAACCCTGCCTTCTGGAAGCTCCAGACAGCTCGCGGCATGTGCCAGGCCTGAGTCACCACCACCACGCGCTTGATGCCTTCTGGCAACAATACTTCGGCGCTGAATTGCGCGTTTTCCCAGGTCGTACGGCTGCGCCCTTCCTGCCATCGAACAGTGACGCCGAAATCATCGTGCAGCGAGTCGGCCATCAATCGGGCCTCGGTCGGCGGCGTGCCGTAATGCAGGCCGCCACTGGTCAGCACCGGCAAGCCCGAGGCCTTGGCCAGACGCGCCGCATAGCGTTCGCGCTCCAGGCCCACGCCCGTTGGCTGATCCGCGCCCCATGCCGGATCGCCGCGCTCGCGCCCCGAACCCAATACCACGATCGCATCGGCATGCCGAGCCAAAGTGGCCCACTCCTCGCGCGCCAACGGCGGCTCGCGCTCCAACAGCTCGGCGCCCCATTGCACCACGATGGGCAAGCTCATCAGCCAGAAGCCGCCCAAGCCCAGGGTAAAGCACACAGCGGCGAGCCTCGGCCTTGAACGGCGCCACCACCAGGCAAGCGCCAGCAGTAGCAACAGAATGCCCGGCGGCAACAGAAGTTGTTTTAAGAAATAACGAAAAGGCATCGAGCATCTCCATGAAGATGCCCGAAGCCTAAGTGGATTGACGTAATGCGACAATCAATATGGAAGGGCTATGCTTCGAAAAACCCGGGAGCATGGCGCCGTGCCTTATTTGCAATGCAGAGACCGGACCTTTACCGCGTCTCTGCCGGGTGTTTTGTCCTTGAGCCAGATGATCTTGGCTGTATGCGGCGCATCAAGTTGCTTCACTGCCTCGGACAAGCATCCGTGCGTTTCACGCTCACAACGATCCAGATACGCCTTGACCAGAGCAAACTCTGCGAGGCTCAGACCACGCAATTCCAGCTCCAGCGGACGCTCATCACGCAACCGGCCTGCGGTTTTTGCCGCTTCCAGGGCCATTCCAAGACGATCTATCAGTCTTTCATATAACTCCGGTTTTGTAGCTTTTTGCTGTGAATCAACCATCCCTCACCTCATTGGAAGATAAAACCTACTCCCCAGTTAGAGCTTAGCTTCCATGAACAAACCGACTGAACGCCGCGACCAACGGCCCTCGTAGCGTTTTTTGCGAGACGCGCGGCCGTAATCAGGGTTTCCCTCGATAGAGTGCGGTCATGTATGCTACGGCGCTTCCTGTAACTCCACTTCCAGCTCGCCTGGGCACCGAAACGCCGAATTGGCGCATTCACCGTCCAGCGTCGCATTGAAGAGGATTAGGCCACCCCTATTCAGTTCAAAAGTAGCCATGCACGAACAATATCAGCCCCGTGAAATCGAAGCCGCCGCCCAATCGTTCTGGGACGAGCAAAAGTCCTTTGAAGTCAGTGAACAGCCAGGCAAGGAGACTTACTACTGCCTGTCGATGTTCCCTTACCCCAGCGGCAAGCTACACATGGGGCACGTGCGCAACTACACCATCGGCGACGTGATCTCCCGCTATCAGCGCATGCAAGGCAAGAACGTCCTGCAACCCATGGGTTGGGACGCCTTCGGCATGCCGGCGGAAAACGCCGCGATGAAGAACAACGTGGCACCGGCCAAGTGGACCTACGAAAACATCGCCTACATGAAATCCCAGTTGCGCAGCCTGGGCCTGGCGGTGGACTGGTCGCGCGAAGTGACCACCTGCAAGCCTGACTACTACCGCTGGGAACAATGGCTGTTCACCCGCCTGTTCGAAAAAGGCGTGATCTACCGCAAGAACGGCACCGTGAACTGGGACCCGGTCGACCAGACCGTTCTGGCCAACGAGCAGGTCATCGACGGTCGCGGCTGGCGTTCCGGCGCGCTGATCGAGAAGCGCGAAATCCCGATGTACTACTTCAAGATCACCGCCTACGCGGATGAACTGCTGGAGAGTCTCGACGAGCTGACTGGCTGGCCTGAACAGGTCAAGACCATGCAGCGCAACTGGATCGGCAAATCCCGCGGCATGGAAGTGCAGTTCCCCTACAACGTCGATTCCATCGGCGAAGCTGGCGCACTGAAAGTCTTCACCACCCGTCCGGACACCCTGATGGGCGCGACCTACGTCGCCGTGGCCGCCGAACACCACCTGGCCACCCTGGCCGCGCAGAACAATCCTGAGTTGCAGGCGTTCATCGCTGAATGCAAGGGCGGCAGCGTCGCCGAAGCCGATGTCGCCACCCAGGAGAAGAAAGGCATTCCAACCGGCCTGTTCGTCGAACACCCGCTGACCGGTGAAAAGCTGCCGGTCTGGGTCGCCAACTACGTGCTGATGCATTACGGCGATGGCGCGGTGATGGCCGTTCCAGCCCACGACGAGCGCGATTTCGAATTCGCCCACAAGTACAACCTGCCGGTCAAATCCGTGGTGCGCACCAGTTCTGGTGACGTCAACCCGGCACCGTGGCAGGACGCCTATGGCGAACACGGCACGCTGATCAACTCCGGCGAATTCGACGGCCTCGACTTCGCCGGCGCCTTCGACGCCATCGAAGTGGCACTGATCAAGAAAAACCTCGGCGCCTCGCGCACCCAGTTCCGTCTGCGCGACTGGGGCATCAGCCGTCAACGCTACTGGGGCTGCCCGATCCCGATCATTCACTGCGATACCTGCGGTGACGTGCCGGTACCGGAAGATCAACTGCCGGTCGTGCTGCCGGAAGACGTCGTACCCGACGGCGCCGGCTCGCCACTGGCGCGCATGCCCGAGTTCTACGAGTGCAACTGCCCGAAATGCGGCCAGCCTGCCAAGCGTGAAACCGACACCATGGACACCTTCGTCGAGTCCTCGTGGTACTACGCCCGCTACGCCTCGCCGCACTTTGAAGGTGGCCTGGTGGAAAAATCCGCGGCTGACCACTGGCTGCCGGTGGATCAGTACATTGGCGGTATCGAACACGCGATTCTTCACCTGCTCTATGCGCGCTTCTTCCACAAGCTGATGCGCGACGAAGGCCTGGTGAGCTCCAACGAACCGTTCAAGAACCTGCTGACCCAGGGCATGGTGATCGCCGAGACTTACTATCGTCGCGAAGCCAACGGTGCCTACACCTGGTTCAACCCGGCGGACGTGGAACTCGAACGCGACAGCAAGGCCAAGGTCATCAGCGCCAAATTGAAATCCGACGGCCTGCCGGTGGAAATCGGTGGCACCGAGAAGATGGCCAAGTCCAAGAACAACGGCGTTGACCCACAGTCGATGATTGACCAGTTCGGCGCAGACACTTGCCGCCTGTTCATGATGTTCGCCTCGCCACCTGACATGAGCGCGGAATGGTCCGACTCCGGGGTGGAAGGTTCGCACCGCTTCCTCAAGCGCGTCTGGCGCCTGGCTCAAGCGCACGTCACTCAGGGCCTGCCGGGCAAGCTCGACGTGGCCAGCCTGAACGACGAGCAGAAAGCCATTCGCCGCTCGATCCACCAGGCCATCAAGCAGGCCAGCCACGACGTCGGCCAGAACCACAAATTCAACACCGCCATCGCCCAGGTGATGACGCTGATGAACGTGCTGGAAAAAGCCCCGCAAGGCACCGGACAGGATCGCGCACTGGTTCAGGAAGGCCTGGAAACCGTGACCCTGCTGCTGGCCCCGATCACCCCGCACATCAGTCACGAGCTGTGGAGTCAACTGGGTCACGCCGAACCGGTGATCGACGCCGCCTGGCCACAGCTGGACGAGAGCGCGCTGGTACAGGACAGCCTGCAACTGGTGATCCAGGTCAACGGCAAACTGCGCGGCCATATCGACATGCCGGCCAGCGCCAGCCGTGAAGAAGTCGAAGCCGCCGCACGCGCCAACGAGAACGTGCTGCGTTTCGTCGACGGTCTGACCATTCGGAAAGTGATCGTGGTGCCCGGGAAACTGGTCAACATCGTCGCCAGCTAATTGGATCAGGCGCCAGGTCCTGCCTGGCGCCGCGTAAAACCTTTCGGGCCGCATGATCGGCCCACATGGTTTCAAGGGGAGCAACACAATGATCAAACGCAATTTGCTGGTGATGGGCCTTGCGGTCCTGCTGAGCGCCTGCGGTTTCCAGCTGCGTGGCACCGGCACTACAGAACTGGCGATCAAGGAGCTCGACCTGAGCGCGCGCAACGCCTACGGCGAAACCGTGACGCAAATGCGCCAGATGCTGGAAAGCAGCGGCGTCAAGGTCTACACCGGTGCACCTTACAAACTGGTGCTGACCGATGAGCAGGAAAACCAGCGCATCCTCAGTTACGCCGGCGCCGGTCGTACTGGCGAGTACCAGGTCACCACCGTCCTCAACTACGACATCCGTGGTCAGAACAACCTGGATCTGCTGAGCGACAAACTTGAAGTTCAGAAGATCTTCATGCACGACGGCAACAACCTGGTAGGTTCCGACCAGGAAGCTGCAACAGCCCGGGGCGAAACCCGCCGCGAGCTGATTCAGCGCATGATGCTGCGCCTGCAACAACTGACCCCGGCCCAGCTCGATCAGTTGCAGCAGACTGCCGATGCCAGGGCCAAGGCTGAAGCCGCGGCGCTGGAAGCGGCGCAGAAGACTGAAGCGGAAACGCCGCGTCAGTCGCCTCTCGAACTGCCGAAGCAGTAAGACTTGCGGGGCGCTCAGGCGCCCCGTTCGCCCTCGCCTATGAAACTCGCCCCCGCCCAACTCGCAAAGCACCTGCAAGGTGCCCTCGCGCCGGTCTACGTCATCAGTGGCGACGACCCCTTGCTGTGTCAGGAAGCGGCCGACGCCATCCGCGCTGCCGCTCGCCAGCAAGGTTTTGATGAACGCCAGGTCTTTGCCGCCGATGCCAGTTTCGACTGGGGTACGCTGCTGCAAGCCGGTGCCAGCATGTCGCTGTTCGCCGAAAAACGCCTGCTGGAACTGCGTCTGCCCTCCGGCAAGCCCGGTGACAAGGGCGCCGCCGCTCTCATCGAGTACTGCTCGCGACCGGCCGAAGACACGGTGCTGTTGATCAGCCTGCCAAAGCTCGATGGCAGCGCGCAGAAAACCAAGTGGGGCAAGGCGTTGGTCGAAGGCCAGCAAACCCAGTTCGTGCAGATCTGGCCGGTGGATGTCAGCCAGTTGCCGAGCTGGATCCGACAGCGACTGTCCCAGGCCGGGCTTTCCGCCAGTCAGGATGCGGTCGAGCTGATCGCCGCGCGGGTCGAAGGCAACCTGCTGGCCGCCGCCCAGGAAATCGAAAAACTCAAGCTGATGGCCGAAGGTGGTCAGATCACGATCGAAACCGTGCAGGCCGCGGTGGCCGACAGTGCGCGCTTCGATGTCTTCGGGCTGACCGATGCGATTCTCAACGGCGAAGCCGCCCATGCCCTGCGCATGCTCGAAGGGCTGCGCGGGGAAGGCGTCGAACCGCCGGTCATTCTCTGGGCGCTGGCCCGGGAACTGCGCCTACTGGCCAATATCTCGTTGCAATACAGCCAGGGAACGCCCTTGGACAAAGCCTTCAGCCAGGCCAAACCACCTGTCTGGGACAAGCGCAAGCCGCTGATGAGCAAAGCCCTGCAACGTTATTCGGCGCAACGCTGGGCGCAGTTGCTACTCGAAGCGCAGCGCATCGATGCACAGATCAAGGGCCAGGCCGCCGGCTCGCCCTGGATGAGCCTGAGTCGGTTAACGTTGTTGATGGCGGGCCAGCGCCTTACCTTGCCTGCCGAGTAACCCCGCCCAGCCTGCTCGCGATGGTCGCTAACGATAACGCGGGGAGTCTGGCTCACCGCAGTGTTCCTGATTCCATCGCGAACAGGCTCGCTCCTACAGGGTACGGCGTATTTACTGACAACCTGCCCTATAGACAGAACCCCAACTTCAGCCGATGATTTGCTCCGCAAAAACCACTCACTTGCGAGCATCCATCATGAGCAAAAAGCCGTCCAAACGCGGCCCCAACAAGGCCAAATCCATCATCGCCCAGCCACTGTTCCGCAGCCGTCAGGAACGAGCCGGCAAGGGCAAAGGCAGCTACCGCCGCGAAGCCTTCCAGTCTAATAGCTGGGAGGCTTCTTACTTTCTGGCAGCCTGAAAGGCATGCATCCGCTCAACATGTTAAGGTCTGCACCTGATCCGTTTTCCCTGGACCCGTGCATGCCCCTTTGTCTTTCCCGTCGTTGGCACCTACGCCAATTGATAGCTGCCTCCAGCCTCATTTTGCTAGTCGCCTGCGCGGAAAAACCCACCGCCGCCGACGCCCAGCCGCTTCAGACCCTTCCTGTCACCACCGCACCTGCAGTGGTAGCGCCAGTGGTACCAAGCGACGACAATCTCGACATCCAGCCGACCCAGACCTTCGCCGAATGGCAGGCCGGTTTCCGCAAGGACGCCATGGCCGCCGGCATCCGCGCCGACCTCTTCGACCGCGCCTTCGCTAACGTCAGCTTCGACCCCAGCGTGATTCGTGCCGACCGCAGCCAGCCGGAGTTCACCCGGCCGGTATGGGAATACCTGGACGGCGCCCTGTCGCCACTGCGGGTGCGCAAGGGGCAGTCACTGGTCAGCCAATACGACGGCATTCTTCAAAGCATCGAGCAGCGATACGGCGTCGATCGCCAGGCCCTGGTCGCCGTGTGGGGCATGGAAAGTAACTTCGGCCAGTTCCAGGGCAACAAGTCGGTGATCAACTCACTGGCGTCCCTGGCCTACGAAGGCCGACGCCCCGGCTTCGCCCATGCGCAATTAATCGCAGCCCTGCAGATTCTGCAACAAGGCGACATCGAACCGGAGAAAATGCTCGGTTCCTGGGCCGGCGCCATGGGCCAGACCCAGTTCATCCCGACCACCTACAACACCCACGCCGTGGACTTCGATGGCGACGGTCGACGAGATATCTGGGGCAGTGCCAGCGACGCCCTCGCGTCGACCGCGCATTACCTGCAAAGCTCCGGATGGCAGAAAGGCCAGCCATGGGGCTTCGAAGTGCAACTGCCGGGCAACTTCAATTACATGCTGGCTGACGGCACAATTCGTAAAAGTGTCGCCGAATGGCGCCAACTGGGCATCACACTGCCCAATGGCGGGCAGGTCCCGGCGGGCACAGAGCAACTGTCTGCGGCCTTGCTGCTGCCAGCCGGCTATCGCGGCCCGGCATTCCTCGTGCTCGATAACTTCCGGGCGATCCTCAAGTACAACAACTCTTCGTCCTACGCCCTGGCGGTGAGCCTGTTGTCCGAGCGTTTCAACGGTGCGGGCCTGATCAACGGCTCCTGGCCGAAAGATGATTTGCCATTGAGCCGTTCCGAGCGCATTGAACTGCAAAACCTGCTGAGCGCGCAAAACTACGATGCGGGCACTGCCGACGGCATCATCGGCGCCAACACGCGCAAGGCGATCCGCAGCGCCCAGCAGTCATTCGGCTGGCCAGCCGATGGTTACCCGACGCACAAGTTGCTGGAAGGTCTTCGCAGCCGCTGAAAGCGTCGCGGGCAAGCCCCCCACTGACATCAAGTTGCGTGCAAATACTGCATTCACCTTGATGCCACTGGGGGACTTGCCCGCGATGACGACTTGTCAGGCCGTGACGTTCTAGCGCCTGATCACCACATCCTGTTCCAGCACCAGCTCTTGCCTGCCCGCATTCAGCCTGACCAGCGCGCCCATGGGCAACGTCAAATTCGGGTCACAATGCCCGCTGCGCCACCCGGATAGCACCGGAATCCGAAATGGCTCGAACGCCTGCTTGAGCAATCGATCCAGGGAGGACACATCGACCCCCGCCACGTCCCCGACCAGAACGCCACGCAGCTTGCGCAGCGTCCCGGCGAGTCGCAGATGAGTCAGCAATCGATCGATGCGATACAGCGGTTCGTTGATGTCTTCGATAAACAGGATGACACCCTCGGCGTCGATCTCGTAAGGCGTGCCCATGGTCGCGGCAATCATCGACAGGTTCCCACCCAGCAAACGCCCGTGAGCGATGCCAGGCGCGATCGTGGTCAATGGGTAGGCCTCGGGATGCGCGAGCACGCTGCCCGCCTTCAAATGGCCGCGCAGCATGTTGAGGAACGAAGACTCGGTGGGTTGTTGTCGTTTGCCGAGCAGGTCGGCGTTGAGCAGTGGACCATGGAACGTCACAAACCCTGCATGGCGACTGATCGCCAGATGCAACGCAGTAATGTCGCTATAACCGATGAATGGCTTGGCGTTATTGCGCAGCAGCTCGAAATCGATACGGTCAAGCAAGCGTGGCGTGCCATAACCACCTCGCAGGCAGATGATGGCGTCGACTTCAGGATCGGCAAATGCCGCATGCAAATCGTTCAGCCGCACCTCATCGCTACCGGCCAGGTAGCCTTCCTTTTCGTAGACGCCGGGAAACACTTTGAGCGAATAACCTCGGGCGCGCATCCACTGTACGGCCTTGTGGGTGTCCAGCGCAGCGGGACCGGCAGGCGCAATGACGCCAATCAGCCCTTCCATCGGCAATGCCGGAACGGGAGCATTTGGACAAAGAGTGTGGGTCGGTGGAACTGTCATCCATATCTCCCTGCGTGAAATCCTCAACACACAGTAGTCAGGAATGGGCACAAACAGAAGAGGCTTCTTTGCCCGCAGGTTGCAGGAGAAATCGGTGATGGGCGTGGGCAGGACAAAAAAATGCCCGCCTGGCTCAATGCCTGGCGGGCGTTTTCCTGTCTTCAGCGCATCAGGACGACATCAACTCGGCCTTGACCAGCTTCGCCTGCTCGTCGGCGTGGTACGAGGAGCGAACCAGCGGACCGGAAGCGACGTTCTTGAAGCCCATCTTGTAACCTTCCTCGGCGAACCAGGCGAAGGTGTCCGGGTGCACAAAGCGCTGCACCGGCAAGTGGCTGCGGGACGGTTGCAGATACTGGCCCAGGGTCAACATGTCGATGTCGTGTTCGCGCATGCGCTTCATGACTTCGATGACTTCTTCATCGGTCTCGCCCAGGCCCAGCATCAGGCCTGACTTGGTCGGAATGTGCGGCATCATCTGCTTGAAGCGTTGCAGCAGGGTCAGCGACCACTGGTAGTCCGACCCCGGACGCGCAGCCTTGTAGAGGCGCGGCACGGTTTCCAGGTTGTGGTTGAACACATCCGGCGGCTCGGCCGCGGTGATTTCCAGCGCGATGTCCATGCGGCCACGGTAGTCCGGCACCAGGGTTTCGAGCTGAACGTTTGGCGACAGTTTGCGGATTTCGCGGATGCAGTCGGCAAAGTGCTGGGCACCACCGTCACGCAGGTCGTCACGGTCTACCGAGGTGATCACCACGTATTTGAGACGCAAGTCAGCGATGGCGATGGCCAGGCTTTCCGGCTCATTGACGTCCAGTGGCTTCGGACGACCATGACCCACATCGCAGAACGGGCAGCGACGGGTGCAGATGTCACCCATGATCATGAAGGTCGCGGTACCACCGGAGAAGCACTCGCCCAGGTTCGGGCAGGAGGCCTCTTCGCACACGCTGTGCAGTTTGTGTTTACGCAACAGGGCCTTGATGCGGTCGACCTCCGGGGATACCGGGATACGAACGCGAATCCAGTCAGGCTTTTTCGGCAGCTCGGTGGTCGGAATGATCTTTACCGGAATGCGTGCAACCTTCTCGGCGCCGCGCAGCTTAACGCCGGCTTCAACCTTGGCACGCGGGGCCGGACGATCAGTGACATCCTGCGTCGGGATCATGGTTTGCACTGCATCAGTAGTCATATCAGTCGATTCCGCCCGTTAGGGTCGTCTGCTCAGCATAGTCGAGGTGTTTGACGAGCTGCGCGCGCAGCCGGGCACTTACCTCGGCAAATTCAATCGATCCTGCGTGATCGCTCAGCTGGGTCATCGCCAGCCCGGCGTAGCCGCAGGGATTAATCCGTCGAAACGGTTCCAGGTTCATGTCCACGTTCAAGGCCAGGCCATGAAAGGAACAACCGTGGCGGATCCGCAGACCCAGGGATGCGATTTTCGCTCCGTCGACGTAGACACCCGGCGCATCCGGCTTGGCCGCAGCCGTCACGCCATAACTGGCGAGCAGCTCGATCAGGCACGTCTCCATGCGGGTCACCAGGTCACGGACACCGAAACCCAGCTTGCGCACGTCCAGCAGCAGGTAGGCCACCAATTGCCCGGGGCCGTGATACGTCACCTGGCCACCGCGGTCAACCTGCACCACCGGAATATCTCCCGGCAGCAACAGGTGTTCGGCCTTGCCGGCCTGGCCCTGGGTGAACACCGGCGGGTGCTCTACCAGCCAGATTTCGTCGGCGGCATCGCTGCCGCGTTCGTTGGTGAAGCGTTGCATCGCATGCCAGACCGGTTCGTAAGCCATCTGGCCGAGTTCGCGAAAGCCCAGCGTGCCAGGCATCACAGCACCATGTGCACGAAGCCGGTGGCCCGCAGTTCGCTGTTGATGTTGTACAGCTGATCCTGGTCGGTGGCGACGATGTGCAACTGAATCGTGGTGTATTTACCGTTGGTGCTTTGACGCTCATCCACACGTTCATCGTTGATCGTCGCGTGTTTCCTGACGATCTCGATGATCCTGTCTTTGTTGCCCACGCCAGTATCGCTGATCACCTTAACCGGGTAATCAACGTTGGGGAATTCGATCTTTGGCGCCTTTACTTCGGTATCGGTCATGGCGTAACGGCCTCGTAAGCGTAAGCCGTGGCGACGGGCAAGGCTCCGGGCTGGATCAGCACGGAGCCTTGCAGGTGCACACTAAATTCAGTTGAACAGGCTGTAGAAGAATAGACGGATGCTATCCCACATGCGGCGGAAGATACCACCTTCCTCGACGGCGTCCAGAGCGATCAGATCTGCGCTGTGCACGACCTTGTCGTCCAGTTTCACTTCGACCTTACCGATCACGTCGCCCTTGGCGATGGGCGCAACCAGTTGCGGGTTCATGGTCATGCTGGCAGCGAGCTTTTTCAGCTGGCCTTTCGGCAGGGTCATGGTCAGGTCTTCAGCCAGACCGGCCTTGACCTGGTTGGTCGAGCCTTTCCAGACAGGAGCCTGAGCCAGCTCGGCGCCTTTCTGATAGAAGGTCTGGGTTTCGAAGAAACGGAAACCGTAAGTCAGCAGTTTCTGAGTCTCGGCGGCGCGAGCCACTTCACTGTTGGTGCCGAACACCACGGCGATCAGACGCATGCCATCACGCACGGCCGAAGACACCATGCAGTAGCCTGCTTCATCGGTGTGGCCGGTTTTCAGACCGTCAACGGTCTTGTCGCGCCACAGCAGCAGGTTGCGGTTCGGTTGCTTGATGCCGTTCCAGAAGAACTCTTTCTGCGAGTAGATCGCGTAGTGGGCCGGGTCTTCGTGGATGATCGCGCGAGCCAGCACCGCCATGTCGTGAGCCGACGAGTAGTGCTCAGGGTTCGGCAGCCCGGTCGGGTTCATGAAGTGGGTGTTGCTCATGCCCAGATCGGCTACGGTTTTGTTCATCAGGTCGGCGAACGCGTCTTCGCTGCCGGCGATGTGCTCGGAGAGCGCAACGCTGGCGTCGTTGCCCGACTGAATGATGATGCCGTGCAGCAGGTCGCTGACAGTGACTTGCGAGCCGACCTTGATGAACATCCGGGAACCGCCGGTGCGCCAGGCGTTTTCACTGACGGTCACCGGATCGTTTTCGCCAATCTGGCCACGACGGATTTCCAGGGTCGCGATGTAGGCGGTCATCAGCTTGGTCAGGCTGGCTGGCGGCAGGCGCTGGTCACCATTGTTCTCGACCAGCACGTTGCCGCTGCTGGCGTCCATGAGCACGTAGGCCTTGGCGGCCAGTTGCGGTGGCGACGGCATCATCTCGGCCGCGAACGCGGCAGGCGAGAGGAGCAGCGGGACTAGAAGGCACAGGCGTTTGGCAAAGGTGGTGATGTTCATCCGTCTCTCGAAATCGCTAATGGAAACTTGCCCAAGGGCAAAACTAATCAAATAACCTTCAGGCTTTGCTCTTGAACGGCCTGCGCGGCGATCACGCTGCTTGCGTGACCGCCGCTCGGCGAGTTTTCGAACAAACCCTACGAGTCATCGCGTATTCAGTTGCTCACTCCAGTCACCCTTTGCCGGGCTTTTGTTCTCGACGAGCCAACAACCTGGTTCACTCCCGACTGCAAGTGAACCGTCAATCAAGTCCTACGTATTACTCCGTGACCACACTCGGCGAACCAAGATTGGCCAGACGCACGCTGTTCTGCACTTGCTGGATTTCACCCGGCGTACCGATTGGCCCCAGTCGAACCCGATGTAGCGTCTGTTGATTGCGTACGATCGAGCTGATGAACACCGGGGTGCTCACCATCCCGCTGAGTTTCGACCTCAGGAGCTCCGCAGCGTCCGGGTTGGCGAACGCGCCCACCTGCAGATACTGGCCAGAGGCTGGTGCAGAAGCGTTTTTTTTAGTATCGATCTGGACAGGCACAACGGCGGCAGCGTGCTGCTGTGGTGGCGGTGTCCATTGCTCGACGGTACCGGCCGAAGCCGTAATGACCGGGGCACTATTCTGTGCAACTTGCGGCTCGTTGAGCATCAAGGGCGCCGGTCGGCCCTTGGCGGCCCACCATTGTTGCGGGTCGATCCCTTCCACCTTGACTCGCGCGGTGCCGATTTCGGCATAGCCCAGTTTTTTGGCAGCGGCGTAGGACAAGTCGATGATCCGGTCCGAGTAGAACGGCCCGCGGTCATTGACCCGCAGGATCACGCTCTTGTTATTGTCCAGGTTGGTCACCCGAACGTAACTTGGCAGTGGCAAAGTCTTGTGCGCGGCACTCATGCCATACAGGTCATAGACTTCGCCGTTGGCGGTGTTCTGACCATGGAACTTGGTGCCGTACCAGGACGCCGTGCCCGAAGCGACGTAAGTCTTGGAATCCTGCAGCGGGAAATAGGTTTTTCCGAGCACCGTGTACGGATTGGCCTTGTAGGGGCCGGTGTGCAGGGTCGGCGTGGCATCGGGGATGCGCGACACATCGACATCCCACCACGGCGCGCCATCCTTGTGGGCGCGGTTGATGTCCAGTCCCGGTGCCGAACGCACGGCGGTGGAGGACTTCTGGCCGGGCGAGCGACTGGTCGAACAACTGGCGACCAGCACTGCCAACGCGACGAATGCCATCAGCTTCAGGGGTTTATTCATAGGCAATGCCCGCATTACTTGACGCCCCGTGCTTGGACCAGCTGTTCTGACAGTTGATGTACGGCCATGGCGTACATCACGCTGCGGTTATAACGCGTGATTGCGTAAAAATTCTTCAGGCCCATCCAGTATTCCGGGCCATTGTCGCCTTCCAGGCGGAACGCGGTAACCGGCATATCATCGCGCAGCGCATCATGACTTGACCAGCCCAAGGCCCGCAACTCTCCGACGGTTTTCGTCGGTTCGATGCCAGTGGTCAAACCATCGTCCACCTGATCACCCCGGACATCGGCGCGACTGACCACAGGCTCCCCGGCCACCCAGCCATGACGCTTGAAGTAACTGGCGACGCTACCGATGGCGTCGTCCGGGTTGGTCCAGATATTAATGTGCCCGTCACCGTCGAAGTCCACCGCATAGGCGCGAAAGCTGCTCGGCATGAACTGCGGCAAGCCCATGGCACCGGCGTAGGAGCCTTTGAGGGTCAATGGATCGACCTGCTCTTCCCGGGCCAGCAGCAGGAACTCACGCAATTCCTTGCGGAAAAATTCGGCACGGGGAGGATAGTCGAAACCCAGGGTCGACAAGGCATCGATTACCCGGAAATTACCGGTATTGCGTCCGAAAAAGGTCTCAACGCCGATGATCGACACAATCACCTGAGCCGGCACGCCATATTCCTGCTCGGCACGGGCCAGCACCGCCTCGTGCTGACGCCAGAAGTCGACACCGCGGGCAATGCGCGCATCGGTGATGAACATCGGGCGATATTCGCTCCACTGCTTGACCCGCTCGGCGGGTTTCGAAATCGCGTCCAGAATTGACTGCTTGCGCTCGGCTTCACGGAACACGCCCATCAGCTGCTCGCCGGCGAAGCCGTAATCGCGGGTCATCTCACCGACGAATTCGGCCACCTGGGGTGAACCTTCGTAATCGCCGGCCAACGCTTCCTGCGCAGTGCCAAGGATGCTTACCAGGCCAACCCACGACGCGTATCGAGTCGCCCAGCCATGCATTACTTGCATTGAAATCTTCACCTTATTCAAACCTGCGCGATCCACTTGCGATGGGTATGGATCGACATCAAAACCCCAAACGCTGACAGCAACGTCACCAGCGAAGTTCCTCCGTAGCTAATGAACGGCAACGGCACCCCCACCACCGGCAACAGGCCACTGACCATACCGATGTTGACGAAAACATATACAAAAAACGTCATGGTCAGGCTGCCGGCCAGCAATTTGCCGAACAATGTCTGGGCCTGGGCGGTAATCACCAGCCCTCGACCGATCAACAGCAGGTAGATCAGCAGCAGCGCGCAGATGCCCACCAGGCCGAACTCCTCACCCATGACCGCGATGATGAAGTCGGTGTGGCTCTCCGGCAGGAAGTCCAGGTGCGACTGGGTGCCCAGCAACCAGCCCTTGCCGAACACACCGCCGGAACCGATGGCGGCCTTGGACTGAATGATGTTCCAGCCGGTGCCCAGCGGATCGCTTTCCGGGTCGAGGAAGGTCAGGATCCGCTGCTTCTGGTAGTCGTGCATGATGAAGAACCACATTGCCACGGCCACCGGCACGGCGGCGGCCAGCACGCTGAGAATCCAGCGCCAGCGCAGCCCGCCCATGAACAGCACGAAGGCGCCACCGGCCAGAATCAACAGCGAGGTGCCCAGGTCCGGCTGCCGCACGATAAGAATGAAGGGCAAGCCGATCAGAAACAGACTGACGCCCACATGCTTGAGCTGCGGCGGCAAAGTGCGCTTGGACAGGTACCAGGCGATGGTCGCCGGCATCAGGATTTTCATGAACTCCGAAGGCTGGAAGCGAATCACCCCCGGGATGTTGATCCAGCGCGTGGCGCCCATGGCGTTGTGGCCCATCACGTCCACCACCACCAGCAAAAGCACGCCGAGCACATAACCGACCGGCACCCAGCGGGCCATGAAGCGCGGCTCAAACTGGGCAATGACGATCATCGACACCAGACCGATGCCAAACGAGGTCGCCTGTTTGGCCAGCAGATCCCAACTCTTGCCACTGGCCGAATACAGCACGAACAGGCTGCCGGCGGCGAGGGTCAGCAGCAAAATCAGCAGCGGGCCATCAATGTGCAGGCGCTGCAGCAGCGTCGCACGACGACGCATCACATCCTCGCTAGAGAGCATGCGATCAAAATTATTCATCACGGGCGGTAGCCTCCGCGCTGTTAGGGCTGGCGTATTCGGCTTTGAGACGACCATCCTTATCCAGCAGCCAGGCGTCCATGACCTGACGCACCACCGGCGCGGCGACACCGGAACCGGATTCGCCGTTCTCGACCATCACCGACACCACGATTTTCGGATCATCGGCCGGCGCGAAGCCAACGAACAAGGCGTGGTCGCGATGGCGTTCCTGAACCTTGGAGCGGTCATACTTTTCACCCTGTTTGATCGCGACCACCTGGGCCGTACCACTCTTGCCGGCGATCCGGTACTGCGCACCGATCGAGGCTTTGCGCGCCGTGCCACGGGCGCCGTGCATCACTTGCTGCATGCCGTGGTTGACCTTGTTCCAGTCGGACGGGTCACGCAGGACGATGTCCGGCATCGGGTTGGGATCCAACGGTTTCTGGCCTTCAATGGTCTTGGCCAGGTGCGGACGGTTCCAGACGCCTTTGTTGGCCACCAGCGCGGTGGCCTGGGCCAGTTGCAACGGGGTCGACTGCATATAGCCCTGGCCGATCCCGAGAATCAGTGTTTCGCCCGGGAACCATGCCTGGCGGCGCGTTGCACGCTTCCACTCGCGCGTAGGCATCAATCCCGGAGACTCTTCGAACATGTCCAGCGAGACCTTCTGACCGATGCCGAACTTGCTCAAATACGAGGACAATCGATCGATCCCCAGCTTGTGGGCCAAGTCATAGAAGTAGGTGTCGTTGGAGCGCATGATCGCCGTATCGAGGTCGACAAAGCCGTCGCCCGTACGGTTCCAGTTACGGTATTTGTGGTCGTAGTTGGGCAACATGTAGTAGCCGGGGTCGAATACCCGCGTCGAGGCCGTGACCACACCCGAATCCAGGCCGGCAATCGCCACCGCCGGCTTGATGGTCGAACCCGGTGGATACAGACCGCGCAGCACGCGGTTGAACAGCGGCCGGTCGATGGAGTCGCGCAACTCGGAATAAGCCTTGAAGCTGATGCCGGTGACGAACAGGTTCGGGTCGAAGCTCGGCTGACTGACCATCGCCAGCACTTCACCGGTTTTCGGGTCCAGTGCCACCACCGCGCCACGACGACCGCCGAGCGCGGCTTCGGCGGCTTCCTGCAATTTGATGTCCAGGCTCAGGACGATGTCCTTGCCCGGAATCGGATCGGTGCGCTTGAGTACCCGCAATACGCGGCCCCGAGCGTTGGTCTCGACTTCCTCATACCCGACCTGACCGTGCAGTTCGGGCTCATAGAAGCGCTCGATGCCGGTTTTGCCGATTTGATGGGTGCCGCTGTAACTCACCGGATCCAGAGATTTGAGCTCCTTCTCGTTGATCCGCCCCATGTAGCCCACCGAGTGCGCAAAGTGCGCGCCTTGGGGATAGTGACGAACCAGTTGCGCGACCACTTCCACCCCGGGCAGGCGGAACTGGTTGACGGCGATTCGAGCGATTTGCTCCTCGGTCAATTCGAACATGATCGGCACGGGCTCGAACGGCCGACGCCCCTGGCGCATGCGCTTTTCGAAAATCACCCGGTCCTCGGGCGTCAGTTCCAGCACCTGAACGATCACATCGAGCACTTGCTGCCAATCGCCAGAGCGCTCGCGGGTCATGCTCAGACTGAAGCTGGGCCGGTTGTCGGCAATGACCACACCGTTGCGGTCGTAAATCAACCCACGGGGTGGCGGAATCGGCTGGACGTGGACGCGGTTGTTTTCCGACAGGGTCGAGTGGTACTCGTACTGGATCACCTGGAGGAAATACAGCCGCGCGATCAGCACGCCGATCAGCGTCACGACCGCAATGGCCCCGAACACGACACGGCCACGCACCAGACGGGCGTCTTTTTCGTGGTCCTTGATGCGGATCGGCTGAGACATGAGGGCAGAACTACTTGTGGTAAGGGTGGCCGGACAACACGGTCCAGGCACGATACAGCTGTTCGCCGATCAGAATTCGCACCAGCGGGTGCGGCAACGTCAACGGCGATAGCGACCAGCGCTGATCGGCACGGGCACAGACTTCAGGCGCCAGCCCCTCGGGGCCACCGACCATGAAGTTCACTGTGCGCGAGTCCAGCCGCCAGCGATCGAGTTCGACCGCCAGCTGCTCGGTACTCCAGGGCTTGCCGTGGACTTCGAGGGTGACAACACGTTCGTTCGGCCCGACCTTGGCCAGCATGGCTTCGCCTTCCTGACGGATGAAGCGGGCCACGTCGGCGTTCTTGCCACGGGTGTTGAGCGGAATTTCCACCAGTTCAAGCGCCAGCTCGGACGGAAGACGCTTGGCATATTCATGCCAGCCCTCTTCCACCCATTTGGGCATGCGTGAACCGACGGCGATCAGTCGCAGTCGCACAGCGGGCCCTTATTCCTGGTCTTTGTTGAGCTTGGTGAAGTGCTCGTGGGTATTTTCAGGGCTGTGGTGAGCCGCGCTGGCCGAACGGCTCTGCTCGGCACCGGCCCACAAGCGTTCCAGGTCGTAGAACTGGCGAGCGGAGGCCGTCATCATGTGCACAATGACATCGTCCATATCCAGCAGTACCCAGTCGCTGTCGCCCTTGCCTTCCTCACCCAGTGGCTTGACGCCCTGGGCCTTGACCGCTTCGCGGACCTTGTCGAGCATCGCGCCGATCTGGCGATTGGACGTACCGGTAGCGATGATCATGAAGTCAGTGATGCTCTGCTTTTCACGAACGTCGATCACCTGGATGTCCTGGGCCTTCACATCTTCCAGGGCCGCCACGGCAACCTTGACCAGCTCTTCGCCGGCGAGAACCACGCCGGTTGCTGCCGGTACTGGCAGCGGAGCGCTCTTGAACGTGCCTTTGCGCTTTACTTTGGTTTGGTCTTTGTCAGTCATATAAAACTCGTTTTGCTCGTATGTTCGGGCGCTTCAATACACGTTGTTGCTACGTGCCTTGAGGCACTCCTATTCAGTTCGACGCACGGTAAAGTCCGTGCGCATCGATGTAGGCCAGGACCGCGTCGGGCACCAGGAAACGTACCGACTTACCGCTGGCCAGCAGTTGACGGATCTGGGTGGCGGATACCGCGAGCGGTGTCTGCCAGACGAATGCAATCTGTCCGCTCGGCCCTTTGAGGGCCAGCGGGTCGCTCACCGAACGCGCTGCCAGCAGGTTGCGCAAGGCATCCGGCGGTTCGCTGTCGGCATCCGGGCGTTGCAACACCAGGATATGGCAATGCTGGAGCAACTCTTCCCAGCGGTGCCAAGTGGGCAGGCCGCAAAAAGCGTCCCAGCCCAAAAGCAGAAAAACCTGGTCATCCGCGGCCAGTTCGGCACGCATCAGTTCCAGGGTATCAATGGTGTAGGACGGTTTGTCCCGCTGCAATTCGCGGGCGTCCACCACCAACGGCGCCACACCGGCCACCGCGCACTCGACCATCGCCAGACGGTCTTTCGCCGATACCTGCGGCGTATCCCGATGGGGAGGCCTGGCACTGGGTGTCAGACGCAGCTCATCGAGCGCCAATGATTCGGCGACTTCCAGTGCACCGCGCAAGTGGCCGATGTGCACCGGGTCGAAAGTTCCGCCCAGTATGCCGATACGGCGAGGTGCGGGCTCGCTGCCAGTGACCGGAGCTGACGGGTCGAGGTCGCCCAAGTCAGACCGACTCCTGTCCGCGCAGCTGTCCATCACCGACCACGACGTACTTCTCGCAGGTCAAACCTTCGAGGCCGACCGGGCCGCGGGCGTGCAGCTTATCAGTAGAAATGCCGATCTCGGCACCCAATCCGTATTCGAAGCCATCGGCGAAGCATGTCGGGGTGTTGATCATCACCGACGACGAGTCGACTTCAGCCACGAAACGCCGGGTGTCGCCCAGGTGTTCGCTGACAATCGAATCGGTGTGGTGAGAGCCGTAATGGTTGATGTGCTCGATGGCCTGCTCCAGCCCGTCGACCACGCGGATCGACAGGATCGGCGCCAGGTACTCGGTGCCCCAGTCTTCTTCAGTGGCCGGCAGCGCTTCGATGATTGCCCGCGTACGATCGCAACCGCGCAGCTCGACGCCTTTTTCGCGGAACTGGGCAGCCATCGGCGGCAGGAAATCCTGGGCAACGGTTTGGTCGACCAGCAGCGTCTCCATCGCACCGCAAATGCCGTAGCGGTAAGTCTTGGCGTTGAAGGCGATACGCTGGGCTTTCGGCAGGTCGGCGTGGGCACTGACATAAACGTGGCAGATGCCGTCCAGATGCTTGATCACCGGCACGCGGGCATCGCGGCTGACCCGTTCGATCAGGCCACGGCCGCCACGGGGCACGATGACATCAACGTATTCCGGCATGGTGATCAATGCACCAACGGCTGCACGATCGGTGGTTTCGACCACTTGTACCACCGCCGCCGGCAAATCGGCTTCGGCCAGACCGCGCTGGATACAGGCGGCGATGGCACGATTGGAATGAATGGCCTCGGAGCCGCCACGCAGGATGGTCGCGTTGCCAGACTTCAGGCACAGGCTGGCGGCGTCGATGGTCACGTTCGGTCGCGATTCGTAAATAATCCCGATGACGCCCAAAGGCACGCGCATTTTGCCGACCTGGATACCCGAAGGCCGATAGCTCATGTCGCGGATCGCACCGACCGGGTCCGGCAACGCCGCGACCTGGCGCAGACCGACGATCATGCCGTCGATACGCGCAGGGGTCAGCGCCAGGCGTTCAAGCAGCGCCGGCTCCAGACCAGTGGCGCGGCCGGCTGCCAAGTCCAGCTCATTGGCGGCCGTCAGCTCGGCGCGGGCAGCATCCAGCGCATTGGCAGCCGCCTGCAAGGCGCGGTTTTTCTGCGCGGTGCTGGCACGGCCGATAACGCGGGAAGCCTCGCGGGCAGCGATCCCCAAGCGGGTCATGTAGTCAAGAACGGACTCAGTCATGGTCTGGCGTGGTCTTTTCCAAGGTCGTGGTAAAGAGTAAAGCGGCAGATTATAGCTGTCGCGTCCACCGACTAACAGCGGTGACGGGCGGATGGTCGAAATGGAGGGCAATTTGCCGACGTTCAGCCGGGATTAAGCTGCAAATTGTTATCATCACGACTCAATCAGCCCTGATAAACGCCGTTCATCATGACTAATCTGACTGTTCGTGAGTCCGCCGCGAGCCTGCCCAAGGGCCTCCCGGACGCTTTTTTCGACCGTGACGCCCAAACGCTGGCCCGGGATCTACTGGGCAAAGTCATCCGCCATCGGGTCGGCGACCTGTGGCTCAGCGCCCGGATTATCGAAACAGAAGCCTATTACTGCGAAGAAAAAGGCAGTCACGCCTCCCTCGGTTACACAGAAAAGCGTAAGGCTTTGTTTCTGGATGGCGGCCACATTTATATGTATTACGCCCGTGGCGGCGATTCCCTCAACTTCAGCGCTCAAGGCCCTGGCAACGCGGTGCTGATCAAATCCGCCTACCCTTGGGTCGATGAGGTCAGCGGACCGGCGAGCCTGGCGCAGATGCTCTTGAACAACCCCGACGCCCAAGGCCGCCCTCGCCCCTCGCAGAAGCTGTGCGCGGGGCAAACATTGCTTTGCAAGTCCTTGGGACTGAAGGTGCCCGTCTGGGATGCAAAGCGCTTTGATCATGATGTACTACTGGTGGAAGACGTCGGCCAGTCCCCTCCCCATATCATCCAGGCCACGCGCCTGGGCATTCCTCAAGGGCGTGACGAACACTTGATGTACCGCTTCGTGGATGGGGCCTATGCCGCCCATTGCACGCGGAACCCGCTGCGACGGGGGCAGGTCGAAGGTCGCGATTATTTTGTGCTGTCCTGAAATTGACTCAGACTTGATGCAAACAGAAATCCCCTGTGGGAGCGGGCTTGCCCGCGATGAGGCCATACCCGTCTATCGATGTCGACTGGCCTACCGCTATCGCGGGCAAGCCCGCTCCCACAGGGTTCGGTGACGTCTTTACCAGAGCTGTGTGGATTCAGCAGGATCAATTGAACATTCAATGGAGTTGTCTTTATGGGCCCATGGCTCGATAGCGTGACGGCCTGGTTGACGGTCAACCCGCAATGGCTGGCAGCGGCAGTATTCATCGTGGCCTTCGTGGAGTGCCTGGCGATTGCCGGGCTGATCGTCCCCGGCACGGTTTTGTTATTCGCCGTGGCAGTGCTGGCCGGCAGCGGTGCGCTGTCGTTGAGCGAAACATTATTGCTGGGCTTCCTCGCCGGCGTACTGGGCGACGTCGTGTCCTATTTCCTGGGACGGCATTTCCATCAGAACATCCGTCGCCTGCCCGGATTGCGCCATCACCCGGAGTGGATCGCCGGGGCCGAGTCATACTTCCAGCGCTACGGCATTGCCAGCCTGCTGGTCGGGCGTTTCATTGGCCCCTTGCGGCCCATGCTGCCGATGGTCGCCGGGATGTTCGACATGCCATTCCCACGCTTCTTCGCTGTCAGCCTGCTGGCGGCGGCGGGATGGTCGGTAGCGTATCTACTGCCGGGTTGGGCCACCGGCGCGGCGATTCGCTTGCCGTTGCCCGAAGGCTTCTGGCTGCAGGCGGGCATCGTCGCCGGCAGTATTGCAGTCATGGTGGGACTGAGCGCGACCAGCAGCCTGCGTCGCCACCGCAAGGCCACGATGTTCATTGCAGGCATGAGTGCTCTGATTCTGGCAGGGTTGTTTATCGGCTATCCGCACCTGACGGCCCTCGACCAGGGGGTTATGGCCCTGGTACAGGAGCACCGCAGCCCGATGCTCGATGAAGTGGCCGTTGTCTTCACGCTGATTGGCGAATTCCGCAACATGCTGCTGTTCAGTGCCTTGCTGGTCGGGCTACTGCTGATCACCCGCCAATGGCGTCCGGCGATCTTCGCCGGCAGCACGCTGATGTGCACCGCACTGGCCAACACCTTGACCAAGCATTTTTTCGCCCGTGTGCGCCCGGAAGTGCTCAGCGACCCACTGACCAGCTACAGCATGCCCAGCGGCCACGCGTCAGGCTCTTTCGCGCTGTTCCTGACCCTCGCCGTACTGGCCGGCCGCGGGCAGCCACCACGGATGCGCCTGACCTGGCTGCTGGTGGGATGCCTGCCGGCGCTGGCGATTTCCCTTTCCCGCGTCTACCTCGGCGCGCATTGGCCGACGGATATTTTGGCCGGGGCGATGCTGGCGGCATGCGTCTGCGCGACGAGCCTGTGGTTGATCCAGCGTCAGACTTCGCTCAACGCCCTGCCGCCCAGGGTATGGTGGCTGGTATTGCCGGCGCTGGTGGCGCTGTTCGCATTCTTCGTGATCCGGCATTTGCCGCACACCATGCTGCGGTATGCCTATTAAAAAAGAACCCCGGCCTGACAGGCCGGGGTTCTTTTTTGAACCGTATTCAGTTCATCAACGATCAAGCACTTTGACGCTTGCGCATCTCAAGAATCAGAGCATCAGCAAGCCGACCTGCCGTGGCTGCGGTGTCCTCAAAAGATTGCCCGAGGCTGGCATGTTTAAGCATGTAGCCCACAGCAGCAGCTTCCCAAGCGGCGCGTTCGGTTGTGTAGATAGTCATGATTTTAATTCCTTTTAGTAATGAAATTGGCCACTTCGTGTGGACCAACCGCAAACTAAATAAATCCTTGGCGCCCTTCAATGCTGGCAACCTGACCGAATCGTTGCCAATTGCTGCTCAGGCAAACAATTCCCCTTGCAACTCGTCCAGCAACGCCTGAATCGCGTCAAGTCGTTGCTGCGGATCATCGAGTTGCAGCAGGTCGATCTTGTCCACTTCGGCGAACGGCAAGAGGTAAGCCAACTGATTGGCCAACGACTGTTGGCCGGTCGCTTCCGTGCCCATGTTCAGCGCTTCGACCATCGGGTGTTCGGCCAGCGCCTTGAGCAAGGCCATCAGATCGGCGTCCTCATCCTGTAGTGGTTGCTCGGGCTCATCTTCCAGCCACTCGACCTCGGCGACGGTCAACTGATCGCGCTGAACCTCGGTGCGCAACACATGGAATCGCCGACCGCCCTGGACTCGAATCCCGAGCAGGCCGTTGTCCTGCTGCTTGAAGTCGGTGATCAGCGCCTCGCATCCGACCAGCGCGTAACCCGCCGGAGCGATGCCGACTTCTTCGCCGTCTAGAATGCACACCACACCGAAGCCGCCGCCCTGCTTCATGCAGCGACCGATCATGTCCAGGTAGCGCGCCTCGAAAATCTGCAAGTCGAGGACGCAGCCAGGAAACAGCACCGTATTCAGCGGAAAAAGCGGCAGACTCATAGACATTTCCTTCAAACCACTATCGACACCGCCAACGGCAGGAACACCGCCGTGGCCACGCCCATCAAACTCATCGCCAGCGCCGCGAACGCGCCGCACTCTTCACTTTCCTGCAAGGCCACCGACGTGCCAACCGCGTGAGCGGTCATGCCCAGCGCCATGCCGCGTGCCTCGGGGCTGTGGACACCGAGCCGGGTCAGCAGGCTCGGGCCGAATATCGCCCCGATCACACCCGTGATCAACACGAACACCGCCGCCAGCGCCGCGACACCGCCGATTTGCTCGGCCACCAACATGGCAATCGGCGAAGTCACCGACTTCGGCGCCATGGTCATCAGGATCATGTGTTCGGCACCGAACCACCAGCCCAACAGCACGCCCATGCCCGTAGCCACCACGCCGCCTATCACCAGCGTAGTAAAAATCGGCCAGAACAACTGCCGAATCCGCCGCAGGTTGAGATAAAGCGGGACGGCCAGCGCGACTGTCGCCGGGCCGAGCAAAATGCTGAGAATCTCGGTGCTCTTGCGGTACTCGGCGTAGGTCAGCCCGCAGCCCACCAGCACACCGATCACCAGCAACATGGAGACCAGCACCGGCTGCAAAAAAATCCAGCGGGTTTTCTCGAATGCGGCCAGTACCAGCTGATAGGCGCCGAGGGTAATGCCGATACCGAACAATGGATGGTGAATCACCGACGTCCAGGCGCCGTACCAGTCAAGGATCATTGGTTGTCCTCGGGATGGTGAGCATGACGCTTGATCAAGCGCTGCATCAGCACGCCCGCGAAGGCCATGGACAGCAGCAGCGACAACACCAAGGCTCCCGTGATGGCCCAGAAATCAGCGGCAATGTCTTTGGCGTAAACCATCACGCCCACCGCCGGCGGCACCAGCAGCAAGGGCAAATATCGCAACAGGCTGCTGGCCGCCAGGTTCAGCGGTTCACCCACCTGACCACGACTGATCAGAAACACCAGCAACAGCAGCAGACCGACAATCGGCCCCGGCAGCACTGGCAAAAACAAATGGTTTATCGCGGTGCCGAGCAATTGGAACAGCACCAGCCAGGTCAGGCCACGTAACAACATTCTTCATCTCCCGCAAATCCGTCACCCGCATTGGCCCGGGCATTATAAGCACGCCGGCGCTATAGACCGGCATTCGCCAAAAGCATGGTCGGTTGACCGGAGCAATTTGCCATGTTGATCTAAAGTGGTAAGCCGGGAGGCCAAAAATCCCCCCATTCAAAACTATAAAACCGATGAACCCAAGGAGAGTCTCAATGCCCTATGTTCCAGTTGCAGAGCTCAATGATTATGTCGGCAAGGAACTTGGACGTTCCGAATGGCTCACCATCGATCAGGAACGCATCAACCTGTTCGCCGAAGCCACAGGGGACTATCAGTTCATCCATGTCGATCCGGTCAAAGCCGCGCAAACGCCCTTTGGCAGCACCATAGCCCACGGTTTCCTGTCCCTGTCACTGATTCCAAAACTGATGGAAGACATCCTCGTCATGCCCGAGGGCTTGAAGATGGTGGTCAACTACGGCCTCGATAGCGTGCGCTTCATTCAGCCGGTCAAGGTCAATTCGAACGTGCGCCTCAAAGTCGACCTGACCGAAGTCACCGAGAAGAAACCCGGCCAATGGCTGCTCAAAGCCACCGCGACCCTTGAAATCGAAGGCTCGGACAAGCCGGCGTACATCGCTGAGCCCCTGTCGCTCTGCTTCGTGTAAACCATCCCGGATGCGAAGCAGGCCGCACTGTTTCGCATCACCTCCTTTTATACCGACTGTATAAGGTCACATAGCTGCGGCATACTCCGTCGCCTAATTGCCCGGATCCTGCTATGCGCTCACTCGCACTCCTTGCCTTGACCCTGATGCTCACCGCTTGCGGCGACGGCGAATCGCCGCTGCCCCCTGACGCCCGCCTGCCGGATGGCGGACGCTATCGTGGAGATCTGGTCAATGGGCTGCTGCAAGGCCAGGGTCGCATCGATTACCCGAACGGCAGTTGGTATGCCGGTGAGTTCGACCAAGGCCAATGGCATGGCCAGGGCGAATGGCACGGCAGCAACGGCGAGGTTTATCGCGGGCAATTCAAGCAAGGGCTGTTCGACGGCCAGGGCAGCCTGACCACCAATGGCAGCAGCTTCACCGGTAGCTTCAAACTCGGACGCCGCGACGGCGAAGGCACCCTCAAAGAAAACGGCATGACCTACCGCGGCGAATTCAAAGCCGATCAGTATTCAGGGCTTGGCCGTCTCGAACTCGATGATGGCAGCGCCTATCAGGGCCAGTTCGCCCACGGCAAGCCCAACGGCGAAGGCCAGCGCGGGGACGGCAACGGCAATCAGTTCACCGGGCACTTCGTCGATGGACAGCTGCAAGGCAACGGGACGTTCAACAGTGCCGACGGCGACATTTATGTCGGCGGTTTCAAGAACAATCAACTGCACGGCAAGGGCCGCTACGAAAACGCCGACGGCGACGTCTGGCTGGGCCAATTCGAGGAAGGCTCGCTGAACGGCAAGGGCGAGTTGATCGGCGCCGATGGCAGCCATTACATTGGTCAATTCAGCGACTGGCGCTTTGCCGGCCAAGGTCGCCTGAACCTGCCTGATGGCAGTTTCTATATCGGCCAGTTCGACAACGACAGCTATTCCGGTCGCGGCACCCTGGTGCTGACGGACGGCACGGTACAAAGCGGTACCTGGATCAACGGCCAGCGCGTGCGCGATGCAAATGGCAAATTACTCCCCGACAGCCTCGAACTCGGCCTACTGGCCCAGGGCCGCCTGCTGGAGGACGCACTCAGCAATGTGCCGGCCTCGACTCCGGCCGTCGAGCTGTACACCTTGACCCTCGGCGGCGATGGCAAGCAGAGCGTGTTCCTGCGCGAATCCGACTACGTCGCCAACATGCTCACCAGCCGCTTCGGCGCCTTTGGCCAGATCCGCCTGGTGAACCATCGCGACCACCTCGTCGATCGCCCGATGGCCACCCGGGAAAACATGCGCCGCGCCGCCGTGACCCTGGCCGAACGCAGCGGGCCGGAAGACCTGATTTTCATCTACCTGACCAGCCACGGCACCAGTGATCACGAACTGGTGCTCGACCAGCCGCGCATGGAACTGGCCGATCTGCCGGCCGACGAACTGGCCGCCGTCCTGGCACCACTGAAAAACCGCGACAAGGTCATCGTGATTTCGGCCTGCTACTCCGGCGGCTTCATCCCTGCCCTCAAGGATGAACGAACCCTGATCATGACCGCCTCGCGGGCTGACCGCGTGTCCTTTGGCTGTTCGGAAGAAGCCAACTTCACTTACTTCGGCGATGCCCTGTTCGCCCAGGCCCTGAACCAGACCGATGATCTGGAACAGGCCTTCAAGCTGGCCAGGGCGACTGTCGCCGAGCGCGAGCTGGCCGATGGCTTCGAAGCCTCCGAACCGCAGATCTGGGCACCGAAAACCGTGCTCTCCCACTGGCAGCTGTTACGTAAACAACAGGCACGCAAAGCCCTGCAAAGTGCCGCCATTGAAAGCAAGGATACAAAGAACAACTAAGCTGATGGTATCAAGGGAGAAACACTATGTACTTGACGCCTCAGCACGTACTGCTTGCCGGAGCCACCGGGTTGACCGGTGAACATCTACTCGATCGCTTGCTCAATGAGCCGACCATTACGCGGGTTCTGGCGCCCTCACGCCGGGCGCTGGCCAAACATCCCCACCTTGAAAACCCGGTCGGCGACCCGGCCGTGTTCCTCCCGCAATTGAACGGTCGCGTCGACATCGCCTATTGCTGCCTGGGCACCACCATCAAGCAGGCAGGCTCGGAACAGGCGTTTCGCGCGGTGGACCTGGACATGGTGGTGGCCTTCTCCAAACGGGCGCGGGAAATGGGCGCCCGTCATCTGATCGTGATCAGCGCCTTGGGCGCCGATCCGAAGTCTCCGATTTTCTACAACCGGGTAAAAGGAGAGATGGAGCAGGCATTGCGCGCGCAGGACTGGCCGCAACTGACCATCTGCCGTCCATCACTGCTGTTGGGTGAGCGCACCGAACCGCGCCTGGCAGAGAAACTCGCCGGCCCACTGTCTCGCCTGATACCGGGCAAGTACCACGGCATCGAGGCCTGCCAAATGGCCCGCGCCATGTGGCGACTGGCGC
The DNA here is from genome assembly GCF_900105115.1 of Pseudomonas mohnii. NCBI lineage: Bacteria > Pseudomonadati > Pseudomonadota > Gammaproteobacteria > Pseudomonadales > Pseudomonadaceae > Pseudomonas > Pseudomonas mohnii. The sequence continues at coordinate 4,053,132 of NZ_FNRV01000001.1, read as the reverse complement.
TGGAAGAACAGGATGGAGTGCGGATTGTCGAGTCGGATGAGCTGCGCAAGCTCGGCAAATAGACTGACCAACTTGTGGCGAGGGGGCTTGTCGGAACGCCGCACCGCCCCTCGCCGCAGAAGCCGGCTTTCCTACAATCCGCCTGTCGCCTGAAAACTGACCCCGATCACAGTCAGCAACGACAAAGGCAGCAGCAGGGTGTCGAGCAGTGCGCTGGCCGGCAGGTCGACGCCGGGATAGCTCGGCGCTTCGGCACCGAAGCGGTCCATCGCGCAACAACCACCGTTCATCGCATACAGATCCAGCCGAGTCCCTGAGTACACCACCGGCGCACCCGGCTTCGCGGCATCCAGCGTGCGCGCGGTGGCGCACCCGGCCAACTGCAAGGCGAGAACAATCGTCAGAAACTTATTCATCGCTGGTCAGATGGTGTTCGCCCCAGCGCGGCAGCATGTCTTGCGGAATATTCAACAGGTTGAGAATGCGCGCCACGACGAAATCGATCAGGTCGTCGATGGTTTGCGGCTGATGATAGAAGCCCGGCGATGCTGGCAGAATAGTCACGCCCATGTTCGACAACTTGAGCATGTTTTCCAGGTGAATGCTCGAATACGGCGCTTCACGGGGCACCACGATCAGCTGGCGACGCTCCTTCAGCGTCACATCGGCGGCACGTTCGATCAGGTTGTTGCAGGCGCCGGTCGCGATGGCTGACAACGTCCCGGTAGAGCACGGCACCACCACCATCGCCGCCGGTGCGCCGGAGCCCGAGGCCACCGGCGACATCCAGTCTTCCTTCCCATACACCCGAATCTGCCCCGCCGCAGCGCCGGTGTATTCGGTGAGGAAGGCCTGCATCATCTGCGGTTTGGCCGGCAGCGTGACGTCGGTTTCGGTGGCCATCACCAATTGCGCGGCCTTGGAAATCAGAAAGTGCACTTCCCGCTCTTCGCGCACCAGGCAGTCGAGCAGGCGCAAGCCATACTGGGCGCCGGAAGCGCCTGTCATCGCCAGGGTGATGCGGTCCGGGCCGTTGTTCATTTGAGCGCCTCGGCGAGTTTGCCGTGCAGGCCGCCAAAGCCACCGTTGCTCATGATCACCACGTGAGTGCCGGGCTGGGACTGACTCTTAACGCGCTCAATGATGCCTTCGAGCGAATCACTGACGATCGACGGCACCGTACACAGCGCGGCGGTGCCCGCCAGATCCCAACCGAGGTTGGCCGGTGCGTACCAGATCACCTGGTCGGCATCGACCACGCTTTCCGGCAAACCATCACGGTGCGCCCCGAGCTTCATGGAATTGGAGCGCGGCTCGATGATAGCGATCAACGGTGCATCGCCAATGCGTTTACGCAAGCCGTCGAGCGTGGTGGCGATGGCGGTCGGATGGTGAGCGAAGTCGTCATAAATAGTGATGCCGCGCACCTCCGCGACTTTTTCCATGCGACGCTTCACGCTTTTGAAAGCGCTCAAGGCGGCGATGCCCATGGACGGCACCACACCGACGTGACGTGCAGCCGCCAGTGTGGCCAGTGCGTTGGCAACGTTGTGCTGGCCGGTCATGTCCCACTCGACCACGCCCTGGGAAGCACCTTCGAACATCACTTCGAACTTCGAGCCGTCTTCGCTGAGCAGCTTGACCTGCCACTGGCCGCCGGCACCCGTGGTTTGCACCGGGGTCCAGCAGCCCATCTCGATGACGCGTTGCAAGGCGGGCTCGGTGGTCGGATGAATGATCAGGCCTTCACTCGGGATGGTCCGCACCAAGTGATGAAATTGCCGCTCGATGGCCGGCAGATCAGGGAAGATGTCCGCGTGATCGAACTCCAGATTGTTCAGGATCGCCGTGCGCGGACGGTAGTGCACGAATTTGGAACGCTTGTCGAAGAACGCACTGTCGTACTCATCGGCTTCGATGACGAAGAACGGCGTATCACCCAAACGCGCCGACACCGAGAAATTCTGCGGCACACCGCCGATCAGGAAGCCCGGGCTCATGCCCGCATGCTCCAGCACCCAGGCGAGCATGCTACTGGTGGTGGTTTTGCCATGAGTACCGGCAACGGCCAGCACCCAGCGACCTTGCAGCACGTGGTCCGCCAGCCATTGCGGACCGGAAACATAGGGCAGGCCTTTGTTCAGTACATATTCCACGGCGGGGTTGCCACGCGACATGGCGTTGCCGATCACCACCAGGTCGGGGGCCGGGTCCAGTTGCGACGGGTCATAACCCTGGGTCAATTCAATGCCCTGAGCCTCGAGCTGGGTGCTCATCGGCGGATAGACGTTGGCATCGGAGCCCGTCACGTGATGGCCCAGCTCTTTGGCCAGAACCGCCATCGAACCCATGAAAGTGCCGCAGATACCAAGAATATGAATGTGCATAGTCGACCTCGTAAAACATGGCCGCAGGTTAGCTTAGGGAGGGGAAAATCGCACCTTGTGTTTCAGCCCACGCTGATGGCTGGACCGGTGGAAGCACGACTTTCCGTGCTCCCACCGATTGGCTGGCCCTAGCGGGCGATACCGTGTTTGCGCAGTTTTCTGTAAAGCGTGTTACGGCTGACTCCCAGTTGCTCAGCCGTGTGGGTCATGTGCCAACGCGTTTGCTCCAGCGCATTCAACAGCGCCAAGCGTTCGGCATCTTCCAGCGGATGTTCGGCAGGCTCTTCAATGACCGGTCGAACCGCCGGTCGGGTCTGGCGAATCATCGCCGGCAAATCGTCCAGCACAATCCGCCCGCCCTCGCACAACGCGGCCAATGTCCGCAGCACGTTGCGCAACTGCCGCACATTGCCCGGCCAGGCGAAATCCAGCAGGGCCTGGCGGGCCGGCCCGTCGATCACGACCGGTTCTGCGCCCGCCTCTTCGGCCAGCAAAAAGTCCAGCAGTTGCGATTTGTCACTGCGATCGCGCAATGCCGGCAGCGCGACCTCCAGCCCGTTGAGTCGATAGAACAGGTCCTCACGGAAACTGCCTTCCTGCACCCGGTCCAGCAGATTGCGGTGCGTGGCGCTAATGATCCGCACGTTGACCGCCTCCGGCTCGCCACCGATCGGCACCACCTGACGATCCTCCAGCACCCTCAACAGGCGCGTCTGCATCGCCAGAGGCATGTCGCCGATCTCGTCGAGGAACAAGGTGCCTCCATCGGCCTGTTGCAACTTGCCGCGCATGCCTTCCTTGCGCGCCCCGGTGAAACTGCCGCCGCGATAGCCGAACAGCTCGCTCTCGATCAGGCTTTCCGGGATGGCGGCGCAGTTGAGGGCGACAAACGCCTTGTCCGCCCGTTGACTGGCGCGATGGACGGCTTTGGCAAACGCCTCTTTACCCGAGCCGGTTTCACCGTTGATCAGCAATGGCACGTCCCGTTCGTACACCCGCAGGGCCTTGCGGAAATCCGCCTGCAAACCGGCATCGCCCAGGCAAATACCCGATGACGGCGCACGCTCCTCAACCACCGGACTGGGCGCCAGTGGCACTGGCACGCGGCGCGGCTGCCCGCGCAATACGGCGAACAGCTTGCGCCCGTCACGGGTGCGCAGCGGCCAACTGGCGCTGGCATTGGCGCTCGCACGGCCAAGCAACTCATCCAGCGAACAATCGAAAAATGCCTCAACCGGCTTGCCCAGCAATCCACCGCGCACATGGCCCAGCAGGTTCAGTGCGCTCTGATTGACCGCGCAGATTCGCCCCTCCCCATCGAACGCCAGCAACCCTTCGCTGAACAGCCCGACGGACTCGGCCTGCAAATGAAAACGCAGCAGCCATTGGTTATCGAAGTAACGCAGGAAATAGCAGCTCTCGATCATCTTCGCCGAAAGATTGACCAGGGCCATCGTATGGAACTGACTCTGACGCGACACCTCATGCCGCGCCGACGAGACGTCGAGCACCGCCAGCAGCTCGCCGTGGGGGTCGAACACCGGGCTTGCCGAGCAGGTCAGGCCGGTATGACGGCCGCGGAAGTGCTCGTCCTGGTGGATGGTCAGCGACTGGCGCTCCACCAGGCAGGTACCGATGCCATTGGTGCCCTCGCAGGCCTCGCTCCAGTCGGCGCCGAGCCAGAGCCCGGCGCGCTCGAAAATCTTCCGTTCGGCGGGCGCCGTCACACAGTTGAGGATCACACCACGCGCATCGGTCAGCAGCACTGCATGGCCGGCGCCGGAAAGCTGTTGATGCAGGCTGGTCATTTCACTGCCGGCGATGTGCAGCACTTGCTGCAGGCGTTCACGGCTTTCGAGGACGCGTCCATGTTCCAGCACTGTCGGCGCCATGCTCAGGGCCGGATCAAGGTGATAGTCCTCGAGGCAGCGCAGCCAGGAGCGGGCGATGGACGGATCGCTGCCAGGACCGTGCAGATGGGCTTTACCCTGCGTCACGGTCAGCACTTGCTGGGCATGGCGACTCAAATGGTTGTCGTGCATTTCTTATTATTCTCCCCGGGGCTCGGCGACCCGTGTTGAGGTGATGCCGAGCATCCTCCAGCCTAGCCTGCATTGCAATGTCGGCAAGACCGGCCAGTCACAGGCTGTGCCACAAACGGTACAAAGTGTCACAGGCACTGTACCGAAAGCGTCACAGACACCGCCCGCCCGTCCGACAAAAATCGCCCAAGGCCTTGATTTGCCTGACCTGCAAGGCACTGGCCCGACCCTTGCTCTACGCTTATAGCAAGCGCACATGCGCGTCTCTCTTATAAGTACAAAAGCCAAGGAGAACTATCATGCGTTACGCTCACCCCGGTACTGAAGGCGCTATCGTTTCGTTCAAGAGCAAATACGGTAACTACATCGGCGGCGAGTTCGTCGCGCCTGTCAAAGGTCAGTACTTCACCAATACCTCGCCAGTCAATGGCCAACCGATTGCCGAATTCCCGCGTTCCACCGCCGAAGACATCGACAAGGCCCTGGACGCCGCCCACGCGGCCGCCGATGCCTGGGGCGCCACGTCCGCCCAGGCACGCTCGCTGGTGCTGCTGAAAATTGCCGACCGCATCGAACAGAACCTCGAACTGCTGGCAATCACCGAATCCTGGGACAACGGCAAAGCCGTGCGCGAAACCCTCAACGCCGACATTCCGCTGGCCGCCGACCACTTCCGCTACTTCGCCGGTTGCATCCGCGCCCAGGAAGGCAGCGCTGCCGAAATAGACGGCAACACCGTGGCCTATCACATCCATGAACCGCTGGGCGTGGTCGGGCAGATCATCCCTTGGAACTTCCCGATCCTGATGGCCGCCTGGAAACTCGCCCCGGCCCTCGCCGCCGGCAACTGCGTGGTGCTCAAGCCTGCCGAACAAACCCCGCTGGGCATTACCGTGCTGGTCGAGCTGATTGGCGACCTGCTGCCACCGGGCGTACTGAACATTGTGCAAGGTTTCGGTAAAGAAGCCGGCGAAGCCCTGGCGACCAGCAAACGCATCGCCAAAATCGCCTTTACCGGCTCGACGCCAGTCGGCTCGCACATCATGAAATGCGCCGCCGAAAACATCATTCCGTCCACCGTGGAACTGGGCGGCAAGTCGCCGAACATCTTCTTCGAAGACATCATGAAGGCGGAGCCAAGCTTCATCGAAAAAGCCGCCGAAGGCCTGGTGCTGGCGTTCTTCAACCAGGGTGAAGTCTGCACCTGCCCGTCCCGCGCGCTGGTGCAAGAGTCGATCTACGACGAATTCATGCAAGTGGTGATGAAGAAGGTCCTGCAGATCAAACGTGGCGACCCACTGGACACCGACACCATGGTCGGCGCCCAGGCGTCCGAGCAGCAATTCGATAAAATCCTTTCGTACCTGGAAATTGCCAAGGGCGAAGGTGCTGAACTGCTGACCGGCGGCAAAGTGGAAAAACTCGAGGGCACCCTCGCGACCGGGTATTACATCCAGCCGACGCTGCTCAAGGGCACCAACAAAATGCGGGTGTTCCAGGAAGAAATCTTCGGCCCGGTCGTGAGCATCACCACCTTCAAGGACGAAGCAGAAGCCCTGGCCATCGCCAACGACACCGAGTTCGGCCTGGGCGCCGGCCTCTGGACTCGCGACATCAACCGCGCCTACCGCATGGGCCGTGCCATCAAGGCCGGTCGTGTGTGGACCAACTGCTACCACCTGTACCCGGCGCACGCCGCGTTTGGCGGTTACAAGAAGTCCGGCGTCGGCCGTGAAACCCACAAAATGATGCTCGATCACTATCAGCAGACCAAAAACCTGCTGGTGAGCTACGACATCAATCCGCTGGGCTTCTTCTAAAAACCGCGGCGACACAGGGATTCTGTGTCGCCTTTCCAGCAGCCATCGCGAGCAAGCTCGCTCGCGATGGCGCCTTCAATGGCACAACACAAAAGGCTGGCCGCTCTGGCACGGGCCTTGCCTGCCCGCATTACACGCAAAAGCCTCTTCCGAAAGTCCAAAAGATCAAACAATAAAAAAGACAGCGAGGACTTATGACTTCTACCACACAGCTCAAACCCACACTCGGCACCCTGCATTTATGGGGCATCGCCGTCGGCCTGGTGATTTCCGGCGAATACTTCGGCTGGAGTTACGGCTGGGGCACCGCAGGCACCCTGGGTTTCCTCGTCACCGCCCTGATGGTGGCGACGATGTACACCTGCTTCATCTTCAGTTTCACCGAATTGACCACCGCCATTCCCCACGCGGGCGGGCCGTTTGCCTACAGCCGGCGAGCCTTTGGCGAGAAAGGTGGCTTGATCGCCGGCATCGCCACCCTGATCGAATTCGTCTTTGCGCCCCCGGCGATCGCCATGGCCATCGGCGCCTACCTCAATGTGCAATACCCGGAACTGGACCCGAAAATCGCGGCGGTAGGCGCCTATTTCGTGTTCATGACCCTGAATATCCTCGGCGTCAGCATCGCGGCCACCTTCGAACTGGTGGTCACCGTACTGGCGGTCGCCGAATTACTGGTGTTCATGGGCGTCGTTGCACCAGGGTTCAGCTTCAGTAACTTTGTGCTCAATGGCTGGTCCGGCTCCAATGAGTTCACGATGGCCTCGATTCCGGGCATTTTCGCCGCCATTCCTTTCGCGATCTGGTTTTTTCTCGCCATCGAAGGCGCAGCCATGGCTGCCGAAGAAGCCAAGGACCCGAAACGCACGATCCCCAAGGCCTACGTCAGCGGCATTCTGACCCTGGTGTTCCTGGCCATCGGCGTAATGGTCATGGCCGGCGGCGTTGGCGACTGGCGTCAACTGTCGAACATCAACGATCCGCTGCCCCAAGCCATGAAGGCCGTGGTGGGCAACAATTCAAGCTGGATGCATATGCTGGTGTGGATAGGCCTGTTCGGTCTGGTGGCAAGTTTCCACGGCATCATCCTGGGCTATTCGCGGCAGTTCTTTGCGCTGGCCCGCGCCGGCTACCTGCCTCGCGGCCTGGCCAAGCTTTCGCGCTTCCAGACGCCGCACCGAGCGATCCTTGCCGGCGGCGTCATCGGCATCGCGGCAATTTACAGCGACGGCCTGGTCAACCTGCAAGGCATGACCCTGACGGCAGCGATGATCACCATGTCGGTTTTCGGCGCCATCGTGATGTACATCATCAGTATGCTGAGCCTGTTCAAACTGCGTAAAACCGAGCCGAACCTGGAGCGCACCTTCCGTGCGCCAGGCTATCCGATCGTGCCGGGTATCGCGCTGTTTCTCGCCGTGGTGTGCCTGGTGGCGATGGCCTGGTTCAACACCTTGATCGGCCTGGTTTTCGTCGGATTCATGGCCGCCGGTTACCTGTATTTCCAGTTGACCGCCAAGCAACGCTCCGAAGCTCCGGCGGACGCCATGCTCGAAGGCGTCTGAGTTGCACCGGCGCCGGGCTCCTGGCCTGGCGCCTGCATGATTGAAGTGCATGCAAATTCCCTGATGGGAGCACACTACCTCCCACAGGGACTGTTTGTGTTATCAAGACTTGTACAGACCAGAGGACACCGCCCCATGGCCGCATTTGCCCATTCCGTCGGCGCTCAGACCTATCGCTTCGAAAACCTCAAAGACGTGATGGCCAAGGCCAGTCCGGCGCGCTCAGGGGATTTTCTGGCCGGCGTCGCCGCGCTCAATGACGGCGAACGTGTGGCCGCACAAATGGCTTTGGCCGACATTCCGCTAAGCCATTTCCTACAGGAAGTACTGATTCCTTATGAAGCCGATGAAGTCACCCGGCTGATTATCGACACCCACGACAAGCACGCCTTCAGCGTCGTCAGCCACCTCACCGTGGGCGGTTTTCGTGACTGGCTGCTCAGCGATGCCGCCGACGAACATGTCCTGCGCGCCCTTGCACCCGGCCTGACGCCGGAAATGGTCGCCGCTGTGTCGAAGATCATGCGCGTGCAGGATCTGGTGCTGGTGGCACAGAAAATCCGTGTGGTCACGCAGTTCCGCGGCACCCTGGGCCTGCGCGGCCGGCTCTCCACGCGACTGCAACCGAATCACCCCACGGATGAACCGGCCGGTATCGCCGCGAGCATCCTTGACGGTTTGCTGCATGGCAACGGCGACGCCATGATCGGGATCAACCCGGCCACCGACAGCATCGCCTCGATCTGCGCGATGCTGGAAATGCTCGACGCCATCATTCAACGCTACGAAATCCCGACACAGGCCTGCGTTCTGACGCATGTCACGACGTCGATCGAAGCCGTGAATCGCGGGGTGCCGCTGGACCTGGTGTTCCAGTCGATCGCCGGCACCGAGGCGGCCAACGCCAGTTTCGGCATCAATCTGAATGTATTGAAGGAAGGTTACGACGCCGGATTGAGCCTCAATCGCGGCACCCTCGGGCAAAACCTGATGTATTTCGAAACCGGCCAGGGCAGCGCCCTGTCGGCCAACGCCCACCATGGCGTCGATCAACAGACGTGCGAAACCCGGGCGTACGCCGTGGCACGACATTTCAATCCGTTTCTGGTGAACACCGTCGTAGGGTTTATCGGCCCGGAGTACCTCTACAACGGCAAACAGATCATTCGCGCCGGCCTTGAAGATCACTTCTGCGGCAAGCTGCTGGGCGTACCGATGGGCTGTGACATCTGCTACACCAACCACGCCGAAGCCGACCAGGACGACATGGACACCCTGTTGACCCTGCTGGGCGTGGCCGGGATCAACTTCATCATGGGCATCCCCGGCTCCGACGACATCATGCTCAACTACCAGACCACTTCGTTCCACGACGCGCTCTATGCCCGTCAGACCCTGGGCCTGAAGCCCGCGCCGGAGTTCGAACAATGGCTGGCGAAAATGGGCATCTTCACTCAAGCGGACGGCAAGATTCTCTTCGGCAACAGCCTGCCTCCGGCGTTCCGCCAGGCCTTGGCGCAATTGGGATGAGTGTTTCCATGGATAAACCACCCTTCGATCCGCACAACCCATGGCTGGAACTGCGACGCCTGACACCGGCGCGGATCGCCCTGGGCCGCACGGGCACCAGCATGCCCACGCGCGCGCAGCTGGACTTCCAGTATGCCCATGCCCAGGCCCGGGACGCCGTGCATTTGCCGTTTGACCACAAGGCACTGAGCTCGCAATTGGCAGAACGTGGGCGCGAAAGCATCTTGCTGCACAGCGCGGCGATCGATCGCAACAGCTACCTGCAGCGCCCCGATTTGGGGCGAAAGTTGAGCGATGAGTCCGCTCAGATCCTGCGCGATTACGCATCAGCCCATCCCGGCGGGGTCGATCTGGCGATCATAGTCGCCGATGGTTTGTCGGCCCTGGCCGTTCATCGCCACACGTTGCCGTTTCTGGCGCGCCTGGAAGAACAGATTGGCGCCGAAAACTGGTCCCTGGCCCCGGTAATTCTGGTGGAGCAAGGTCGCGTTGCGGTGGCCGATGAGGTCGGTGAACTGCTGGGCGCCAAAATGACAGTGATTCTGATCGGCGAGCGCCCCGGCCTCAGCTCACCAGACAGCCTGGGATTGTATTTCACCTACAGTCCCAAGGTCGGCCTGACGGACGCGTACCGCAACTGCATTTCCAATATTCGCCTTGAAGGCCTGAGTTATGGCATGGCGGCACACCGTTTGCTGTATCTGATGCGCGAGGCCTGCCGACGGCAGCTTTCGGGCGTCAATTTAAAGGATGAAGCGCAGGTTCAGACGCTGGAGTCGGACGTTGACGCGGACATGAAAGGTAATTTCCTACTGAGTCCGCCGGATGCCTGAACCGCTTCCGCATTGCACTTTCGGGATGATTTCAGGCAGGATCGACGCACGGCTGCCAGTGAGTACCTTTTGCCGTCAGAGCACGTGAAGACAGCCACTTGAAGACGAGACCTACCATGCGGATTATTCAAGCGACCCTCGAACACCTGGACCTGCTGACCCCGTTGTTCGTCAAATATCGCGAATTTTATGGCTCCCTGCCGTATCCGGACTCGTCCCGGGCGTTCCTCGAGAAACGCCTGCGTCGCAAGGAGTCAGTGATTTACCTGGCACTGGCCGATGACGACAACAACAAGCTGATGGGTTTCTGTCAGTTATATCCAAGCTTTTCCTCGCTCTCGCTCAAACGCGTGTGGATCCTCAACGACATCTATGTCGCCGAAGACGCCCGCCGCCAACTGGTGGCCGACAACCTGATCCGTACCGCGAAGAAAATGGCCAAGGAAACCAATGCCGTGCGCATGCGTGTTTCCACCAGCAGCAACAACCAGGCCGCACAGAAAACCTATGAATCCATCGGGTTCAAGGAAGACACCGAGTTCAAGAACTACGTGTTGCCGATCAGCGAAGAGCTTTGACCCGCGTCAAACCTGCAGGCGCAAGCTTGCTCTCGATTGCGGTGTGTCATTTGTCACCTTCATCGCGAGCAGGTGTGCGCCCGCAAAACAGAGCGCACCCAGCGTCGGCCCGAGTGAAATCCCCCGCTACAATCTCGACGCTCTTTTCACTTCTCACTCCGTATAATCCCGATCTTTCCGGCTTGTAAGAAAAACTACACCCATCGGTAGTCTTACGCGAAGTCATATGCACAGGCCTGCCGAGTCGGGCCGTTATCACAGGTGCCCACCATGGATTTCAACCCGATCGATATCGTTCTGCATCTCGACGTCTACCTCGACATGCTCGTAACCAACTACGGGGCCTGGATTTACGCCATTCTTTTTCTGGTGATCTTTTGTGAAACCGGCCTGGTGGTGATGCCTTTCCTGCCAGGCGACTCGCTGCTGTTTATCGCCGGCGCCGTTGCCGCCGGTGGCGGTATGGATCCGGTGTTGCTGGGCGGGCTGCTGATGCTGGCGGCGATAATGGGCGACAGCACCAACTACATCATCGGCCGAACGGTCGGCGAACGTTTGTTCAGCAACCCGAACTCGAAAATCTTCCGCCGCGACTACCTGCAACAAACCCATGACTTTTATGACAAGCACGGTGGCAAAACCGTGACCCTGGCGCGCTTCCTGCCCATCATCCGCACCTTTGCGCCGTTCGTCGCCGGCGTGGGCAAGATGCCTTACCCGCGCTTTTTCGGATTCAGCGTACTGGGCACGGTTTTTTGGGTTGGCGGCCTGGTCACCCTCGGTTACTTCTTCGGCAACGTACCGTTCATCAAGAAAAACCTGTCGCTGCTGGTGGTCGGGATCATCCTGCTGTCACTGCTACCGATGATCATCGGCGTGATTCGCAGCCGCTTCGGCAACTCGAACTCCAAAGCCGAAACACGCTGATTCACGATGTGGTCCCTAAGCGCCTGGCGACGCCAGCGCACCTTGGCCAAACACCCGATTGCCGACGACATGTGGCAACGGGTGCGCCATCAACTGAGTTTTCTGGATGGCATCAGCGCCGCCGAAGACCAGTGGCTGCGTGAAGCCAGCGTGCTGTTCCTGCAAGACAAACACCTGACCGCCCTGCCGGGCGTTGAACTCCATCAGGAGCAACGCCTGCTGCTCGCGGCCCAGGCGCAACTGCCATTGCTGAACCTGGGCGACCTGAACTGGTACCAGGGTTTTCACGAAATCATCCTCTACCCCGACGATTTCCTCAGTCCGCAACGGCATCGCGACGCCAGCGGTGTCGAGCACGAATGGGATGGCGAGCACAGCGGCGAAGCCTGGCAGCAGGGCCCGATCATCCTCGCCTGGCCCGGCGTCATGGCCAGCGGTGGCTGGGAAGGCTACAACCTGGTGATCCACGAGCTGGCGCACAAACTCGACATGCTCAACGGCGATGCCAATGGCCTGCCACCGTTGCATGCCGACATGCGGGTCAGCGACTGGGCGAAAGTCATGCAAGAAGCCTATGACGATCTCGACCGACAACTTGATCGCCATCCTGACGCCGAGACCGCGATAGATCCCTACGCCGCCGAGAACCCGGCCGAATTTTTCGCCGTGACCAGCGAGTACTTCTTCAGTGCTCCGGATTTGCTGCACGAGGCTTATCCACAGGTCTATGAGCAGCTGAAACTGTTCTATCGCCAGGACCCGCTGAGGAGGCTCCAGCAACTTCTCGCCGAGGACCCGGTCTATCAGGCACATGACTAAGGTCTACGACCTCTGGTACATGGCGTCGACGTAGGAATATGCCTATAATCGCCGCCACTTTTTGGTCAATCCGGCCAAGTGTTTTTGGTCAACTAACGGGGGCAACGCCCAATGAGCTACAGCAAGATTCCGGCTGGCAAAGACCTGCCGAACGACATCTACGTCGCGATCGAGATCCCGGCCAACCACGCGCCGATCAAGTACGAAATCGACAAAGACAGCGATTGCCTCTTCGTTGACCGTTTCATGGCCACCCCAATGTTCTACCCGGCCAACTACGGTTACATCCCGAACACCCTGGCTGACGACGGTGATCCCCTCGACGTACTGGTCGTGACCCCTTACCCGGTTGCGCCAGGCTCCGTGATCCGCGCTCGTCCGGTCGGCATCCTGAACATGACCGACGACGGCGGCGGCGATGCCAAAGTCATCGCGGTTCCACACGACAAGCTGTCCCAGCTGTACGTGGACGTGAAGGAATACACCGACCTGCCACCGCTGCTGATTCAGCAGATCGAGCACTTCTTCGCGAACTACAAAGATCTCGAAAAAGGCAAATGGGTGAAAATCGAAGGCTGGGACGGCGCAGACGCCGCCCGTGCCGCGATCACCAAGTCGGTTGCTGCCTATAAAGGCTAAGCGCCGCTGCAAGCTTCAAGAAAAGCCCCGGTGATCCGGGGTTTTTTTTGGGCGCTCGAAAAGCACCACTTAAACGGATCGTTTAACAGGCTCCGAATTGGTTTTTTCTTGTTTAATTTCACCCAAGAACGTCTTACATCCAGTCTTAAATCTCCCTCGAAATTTGAACGGTTCGTTTATTCAAAGCCTTATGCGCCGCCAGTAGACTCGCGTTTATGAAAAAGAACACTAGCGGCCCGCGCTTTAAAGCGCTCCTTGAAGAAGCGAACATCACGACAACGGGATTTGCCGAGTTTCTGGACGCAGTCCCGCAGAAAGTCCACAACTGGTACACCCGTGGCGTGCCTGCGCACTGCATGGAAGAAGTGGCCAGAAAACTCTCCGTGAACAGTGAATGGCTGAAAACGGGCGAAGGCCCGAAAGACGCCAGACACCTGCGCCTGCTCGACGAAACCGGCCACACATTCGATGCCCAGGCCATCCGCGGCATTTACACCGTCGTCGAGCCCCTTGACGTCGAACTGCCCTTCTACAAAGAAACCGCCACCGCACCTGGCTCTAACAAAACCCACGTCGTCGAAGACCCCGGCCAATCCATCCGATTGCCCCGCAGCCACCTCGATTCCCTGGAAATCAAACATACCGATGCCATCTGTGCCCGCATGATCGGCAACAGCATGGGCGAAAGAATTGAAGACGGCTCCTTCCTGGGCATTGACCGTGGGCTCAAGGACATCATCGATGGCGAGATCTACGCGATCGAACATGACGGCATGCTGCGGATCAAATACCTGCACCGAGTGCCCGGCAACGCCATTCGCATGCGCAGCCACAACAGGATCGAATACCCGGACGAAATCTTCCGGGCCGCGCAGATCGAAGAGCAAAACATTCGGGTATTAGGTTGGGTGTTCTGGTGGTCGACACTGAACAAGCGCCGGCCGGAAGTGCCATTTCTGTGATACCGAGGCGAATTCATCACGCGCAAGCCATGCGCCCGCAGGGACAGGCGAGACCTGTGGGAACGGACTTGCCCGCAAAGACGTCGAGAGAATCACCCTGAGAACCAACCCAGAGCTCTATCTCGCACACCAAGCTGGGAATTTCCTCAAAAAATCAGTATGCTGCGCCCCACATTTGCGCATCCCCCGCTCCGCGGCGGAGAATCGCACCGACAAGGCAGATGATTTTCTCGCCGAGTCCCACAGCCGGACGCAAGATCCGGGTGTACGTTTTGAAGGCTGGCGCGGTTTACCAAAAATGAACCAAGCCAGTCCCCGAGAAGCCGGCCACAAGCCGGCTTTTTAATTGCCCTAAATAATCCTGTCCCATCCGAGAATCCTGCCGATAGCCTGGCTATCACGGGCGTTTCAGGCGCGTCCCTGCCTGATGGTGTTCAACGCCATTTGATCTCGTCCGACGAAGTAATGGGACGACAGGGAAAAATCAATGGGTAAGCTGAATCCTTCGAAAACCTGACCGAACCCGGCACCAATGACGAGAGTCATGGGCTACGCTTGCTCGTCAAACCTGCCGGGCGTAAATCCTGGCTTCTTCGCTTTCAATTGGCGGGCCGTCGTAGAGAAATGGGCATGGGCTCATTCCCGGCAAGTGGCTGGCCGTAAAAGAAACTGGAGTTCACCTGATGAGTCATGTGCAGATCCGCCCGGCGACCCTGGAGGACGCCGAGAACATTTTTCAGACCCACAAAGATTCGGTTGAGAGCCTGTGCACGGCTGACTACAGCGCCGAACAGATCGCCATGTGGCTGGACGGGCGTTCGCCACAGACGTACCGGGAGGCGATCGTGGGCGGCAACGTGTGGCTGGCGCAAAACGACGGGATCCAGGGGTTTGTCGAGGTTGACGGGCATGAAGTCAGCAAACTGTTCATACGCGGCAGCGGGGCGCGTCAAGGTATCGGCAGGCTGCTGTTGGAGAAGGCGTTGCAACAGATCCGTGATGCTGGCCACTCCAGGGCCTACCTGGAGGCGACCTTGACCGCGGAAAAGTTCTACCAGCAACTCGGTTTTCGCAAGATCGGCGAAGGCACGTTTTCCCGAGGCAACAGCCCGGTCTCCATCGAGATCATCAAGATGGAACGGCCTCTCCAGGCTACTTAATCGCTGTCCTTTGTCACTCGGTGTCGACGACTCGGATAAATGCCCCCCTTGCCAATACTGGTACCTCAAGTGCTAAATCCACCCTTTCGACCACAACCTCGTTGACCCGACACCCCTTCTGCGGGACCACTCCGGTTTGAGCTTCGCGGGAACTAAAGACATGGCGCTTCACATCCCGACCTTGCTGGTCGCGTCAGTCTTCGTCTTCGCGTTGATGGGGCTGTTGACCTGTCACGCCTGGTGGCGCGAACCCCGTGAGCGGACCCTGGCTTATCTGGGTGCCATGATGCTGCTGGCTGCGCTGGGTGTGGTGCTGGTCAGTTGGCGGGGTCGGGGGGTCGATTTTGTGCCGATCATCTTCGGTAACGTCGCCCTGTTGTTGAGCGCGGCGATGAACTGGACAGCCATACGCGTGTTCGTCGGACGCACACCATCAATGCAGGGGATTCTGGCCGGGGCCGGCCTCTGGCTGACGCTGTGTCTGAGTCCCGCCTTCTATGACGCCATGCCTGTTCGAGTCGTGGTGTATTCCCTGTTGGTCGCTGGGTATGGCGTGCTGACGGCACTGGAGTTCTGGCGCAGCCGTCGCAGCCTTGAAGTCGCGTACATGCCCGCGCTGCTGCTGACGCTGCTGCACACCACTTTTTATGTTGTCCGTAGTGTGATCGACAAAAGCCTGCCGCTGGATCAGGCCTTGTCGGGCGTCGGCGATGGCGTGCGCTTTTTCTCCTTCATGCTGTTCGAGTCCATGCTCTACGTCATTGGCATTGCCTATGTGGCGTTGGCCATGGTCAAGGAGCGCGCCGAACTCAAGTTCAAGGCCGCCGCTTTCTGTGATCCGCTGACCGGAATCGGCAACCGTCGCGCGTTCATGGCTAACGGGGAACGCTTGCTGGCGGACAGCAATCGCCACAAGGAACCCGCCGCTCTGCTGCTATGCGACCTGGATCATTTCAAGCGCCTGAACGACAGCTTTGGTCACCCGATGGGGGACCAGGCCTCGATCGCATTCAGTCGGATTCTGGCGGAGAACCTGCGCAAGCAGGATGTGTTCGGTCGTATCGGTGGCGAAGAGTTTGCCTGCCTGCTCAAGGAGGCAGGTGAGCAGGAAGCGGTTCAGGTGGCCGAGCGCATTCGCCTGTCCTTTTCACAGCTGTCGATGCTGGAACCGGGGATGCTCAGTGTCAGCATTGGTGTCGTCACCACGCGTGAGTCGGGCTACGATCTTTTCGGCCTGCTTTCACAAGCGGATGAAGCGCTATACGGGGCAAAGGATCGGGGACGTAACCGCGTTCAGACCCTGCGCAAGATGTACTTGAGCCTCACGGATAACTGAACCCCTTCACCAGCGTCAACTCCCCCACCGCCCGCATCGGCACCAGAAACGTCTCGATCTTCTCGCTCGGCGTCCCCTCCTCGGTAATCACTGTGACCTGCGCGGTGGTCAGCGCTTGAACCGCCTCTTCCTGCCCCTCTTCGTCACTGCGATAGCCACCGCCGAAGTAATTCACATACACCAGATACTGCCCCTTGATCGGCGCAGGCATGGCGAAGATTTCCGGACCGTAGCCGGTGGTGACGTCGACATCGAGTGCTGCGCCATTGGGGGCGACGCGGTCGCCGTACCAGATGTGCGCACCGTCGGGGGTGATCAGGTGCAGGTCGAGGTCGGTGTTGTCGCTGTCCCATGACAGCAGAACGCGCAATTTGGCCGGTGTTGCTCCACCGCTGGCATTCAAGAACTGAACACGACGGCGTTGCTGGCCGTCAGGGCTACGGACCTCGACACTGTTGCTGCCGTTGGGAAACGAGAACGGGCGATCAAAGCGGCCCGCCGGATCGATTTTCAGCGGCATGCTGACACCGTTCACAATCAACCGGCCGGGCTCCGCCGACTTGGGCGTGGCTTTGATCTGTCCGGCGATGCGCGCGGTGTTGGCCTGGCCTGCCGGTGTGTTCACCGAGGAGGCCGGGTAGTTGACGGTCTGACGGAAGTTCTCCCCCTCGCCTTCCGCCGCACCGGTGCGCCAACCGCCTGCGGGAGTGTCGAGCTTGACGCTATCGGCAGCCTGGGTCGGCGATAACACGGCCGACGCGAAGAGCAACAGCAAGACCTGTGGATAACGGAGTGTCATGGTCTATTCCAGCAAAAGATGACGGGCGAGCCCTTCGATGTAGGTTTCATCCTGGCCGTTGGGGTGTGCCTCAAAGGCCAGGTGCAGGTATTCATGAGTCAGGTCGAGACGGTCTTGCAGCGAGAGCACGCCGCGCACGTAGATGCGCTGGCGTTCGCGGTCGACATAGGGGCGGCCAAAAGTCAGGCGGCAGACGGCGAACGTGCTGACTTCGTTGTAGCCGGTTTCGCTTTCCAGCTGTGGGCGCCAGCCGCGACGCTGCTTTTGCAGCCAGTCTTGCGCGGCGGGCAGCGCTTCGCAGGAGGCGACGGGATTGTCCCAACGGCTGAGGCTGGCGCGTGGGTAAGCGTGCAGCAGGATGGCGTCGTAGCGTTGGCCGGCATTGGCTTGTTCGACGGCGTGCTGCCAGGACAGTTTGTCCGGGCCGGGTTGATCGGAATGGTAGGTCACGGTGCTGCCGGCCAGTACCAGATCACGGGTCCAGGCGGCGATGTCGCGCGCTTCGGCGCTGGCCGGACGCGGTGCGACCCGTTGGCGCTGGCTGCTGTCGTCGATGCTCAGGCACTCGCCGTGGCGCGTGGCGTTTTGCAGCAGGTAGGTGCGAATGGCCACGGCCAGGGCTTTGGCCGCTTCGGCGGGTTCAGCGGTGGCTTCGCGCTGCAGCACGCGCGCGACGTATTCTTCGCGGTCCAGCCGAGCTACCAGTGTGTCGTTCAGTAAAAACAGTTCGCCATCGCTGTGGATATCGAGCTGATTGCCGCTGGCGAACTCGACGCGGTAGTCGCCCTGTAAAGGTCCGGACGCTGCCACGCGACCTCCCGACAGTAGGCGTTTCAGTGGATAACGAGAGAACAGACTGACCTCCACGCACGTTCCGCTCTCAGCCGCGCCTGATGGCGGGAGCACCGTCGCCAACGCCGGACCATACTCACGCAAGACTCGCTGACTGGTCCCGCGCCCACCGGCCCAGATCGGCGTACCGTCCACCGTCCAACCAGCAAAACCGCCCTGGCGCGACGCCGGATCCCGATCCCCCAGCCAGCTCCAGGTTTTCACCCGCAACCGGCCGCCGAGCTCGCCGACCACATTGCCGTCTGCGGCATTGAGCACCACATCGAGCAACACCCGGCGGGCCTGATCCTGGGCCGGCAGCAGCGCCAACGAGCGCAACAACTCAGCCACCGGGACCCGAGTGGCGGGCTGCAACGACGGCAAGCTCCGCAACCATTCCGGCGCCTGTCGCGTCTGCCAATAGGCTCGCCAATCGGCGCTGGAAATGCCCAGACGCGCCGGCTCGAAATACAGTCCGCAGGATTTGACCAGCGCCTGATCACGCTCGATCTTGCCGCCCGCCGTGCAGCAATAGACTTCCTCCTTCGACTGCCCGCGACATTCATAAGCCGGTTCGCGCGCACCGGTGTCCACCAGCCAGGCGTAGACAAACAACTTCCACACACTGCCCAGCGGGGTCTGCAAGGTGTCGGGCAACGGCTCACGCGACAGCAACCGGGTCCGGCTCAAGGACAGCAAATCGCCCTTGAGCGCCAGATGCAACGGTTCGTCCTGCGCCGTGGCCAGTGCAGGAAGCAAACACAACAGCCAGCAGACCAGAAGCCGTGGCATGTCAGTGGACCGTGACCTGACCGAGCGCCGGTTTCTGCTCTTGAGCCTGATGCTGTGGCGCATACACCTGAGTGAAGCGCGCCGGCGGCAGGTTGAATTGGCCTTTCTGCGAGAAACGCACCAGATGACGCAGGCGCAGCTCACCGCTCAGCGCATCCACCGGCACGGCATAAGCCAGTTGTCCCGGTTCGAAACGGGCCTTTTCCAGAGCCGTTGGTTCGGTGCCGGCCTTGCCCATCAGCTTGATGCCCCAAGTGGTGCGCTCAACGTCGGCGCCCGGTGGCAACGGCACTTCAAGCAAGCCGTAGCGCAGCGGTTTGGCAGCTTTGCTGGTGAGGATCACTTCGTCCAGGTACAGGTTGTCACTGGACAACGGCGCGTTGCCGACCGCTTCCAGTTTGAACGTGAACGCTTCATCCCCCGGCACCAATCGCGACAGACGACGGGTGATGGTCACGGCCATCGGATCGACGGTCGGTTGCTGGCTCTGGAAGCTCAATGCGGCCCGCAATGGGCGCTCCTGCACCCCGATCAGGGACAACACCGTCGGTACGGGCGTAGCCCCCTGCCACGTCCAATACACCTCACCGGTGTCACCGTATTTTTTCTTCCAGCCCTCACCCGGCGCCAAGGCGATGGTGGGTGACGCCTGTTCGATACTGCGCTGCAGCCAGGTCAGCGCCAAGGCACGTTCCAGCGTCGACTGCTGTGGCAGCAAACGCTGCAGCAACGCTTGCGCGCGGGCCTGATCGAAGGCTTGCAGTGACAGGTTCAGGGCTTCGGCAAACGGCTGGGAACTGACGGCCAGGCGCTGCTGTGCATCGGCCAGTTGCCGGTTGAAAGCGTCGGGCACGGTGACCTTCGATTGCTTGGCCAAAGACGCCGTCAACGCCCGGGCCGCGGCCAGACCCAGCGCCGAATCCGGATCGCTCATGACGATGCTGTCTTCGCCATCGTCCATCAGGTTCGCGGCATTGCCCTCGCCCGCTTTTGCCAGATCCTCCATCAATCCACTGAGCAAGGTGTTCACTGGCAATTGCATCTGTTTGGCGAACGACAGAATCAGCGCTCGCTGCAACAGTGGCGTGTTCTTCGCCTGCTTCGAATAGACCTCCAATACCCGCTGCCAGTGCTCTGGCGGCAGGCTCAGCTCCAGCACTTTGCTGGCGTGCCAGTCGGCGTAATAGGCGTATGCGGTCAGGAACGCGTCCGGCTCGCCGTCCATGCCCCACCAGGTGAAACTCGCCGACGGCCCGGCCATTTGCACCAGACGCAAGCGGCTGTTCTGCATGATCAGGCGCAAGCGGTCGCGGACCTGCGGGTTCGACGACAGGCTCGGATAGGCAATGCTCAGCGGCAGCAAGCGACTGGCGGTTTGTTCGACGCCGCCATAGGGGTAGCTCAGCAGATCGTCCAGCGCCGAGCGGAACAGCGCTTGCGGGCTGTCGTCCAGGCGCAGGCGTATATCCGTGGCGTCCGCCGGCAGTGTCAGCGGCGTATCGCCGACAGTCACGTCCAGGCTTTGGCTCTGCGTGACCTGCCAACCTTCGCCGGTGGCGGCCAGGCGCACGGCCAAGGCATCAGCGGTTTTGCCATCCTGCACCAGCTCGGCGGTCCACTCGCCACTGGCCAACGAGAACGCCGGCAACGCGATGTAGTTGATGCCGTTGCTCAGCGTCACGGGCACACGCTGCTCGTTGCCCGCGTAATGAATCACCAGTTCGGCCTTGACCGGTTTTTCTGCCTGGCTGAACGCGAACACACCGAGATCCGGCTTATCGCCCGTGCGGAATGTGTTTGGCCCGCTCCACTTCAGGTACAGCGGTTTCTCCGAGCGCACGAACTGCTTCTTCTGCCCGACCTGACCGTCATCGGCGATGGCCCGGGCGGTGATGCGCCAGCGGGTCAGCGAGTCCGGCATCTTGAAGGTGAAGCGGGTCTTGCCACTGGCGTCGGTCACCAGCTCCGGTTGCCACGCGGCAGTGTCGACGTCTTCGCGACGCGGCCGCTCCAGCACCTTCACGCCACGTTCGCTGCGGTTGGCCTTGCCCGGCGCGCCTGGGTTGCCGGGCAGCGCCACGTCGTAGCTGATGAACGACAGGCTGGCGCTGGTGCGCACGTTGTTACGCCGCGGGTGGTAGAAGAACTGGTCGATGCTCGGCGCCACCTCCGGCTGCAGCGCGTAGACCATTTCGTCGACCACGCTGACCGTCAAGTGCGCCGGGATCGGCTTGCCGGCGAACTGGGTGGTCAGGTCCACCGACACGGTATCGCCGGGTTGATAGGTGTCTTTATCGGTGGCGATGGCCACGTCTATCTGCGGCGCAATCACCTTGATGCCGGCGTTCTGGAAACTGTACTGGCCGCCCTTGGTGTACAGCACCGAGAAGGTCAGGTTCGGTGCGAAGCTGTCCTTCACCGCAATGCGCGCGCGGTATTGGGTGTCGCTGAGTTTTTCCATCTTCAGCCAGTCACCGCCCCTGGACAGCAACGCCGTGGCCTCGACCTTGTCGCGTTCCAGCGACAGCAATGCGTCGCTGATCGGCTCGGGGAAGGTGATCAGTGCCAGCGCTTCGTCGCCGGCCTTGTACTCCGGTTTGTCGAGGACGATTTCAACGGTGCCCGGCACCGCTTTGACACCCTCGCCGGTGACCGAATGACCCGTAGCGCCGAGGGTGCGACCGTGGTCATCCCTGAGCGTCAGGTTGTAGGTGCCAGGACGCTCGAAAGCCAGGGTGAACCCCTTGTCGGTGGCCGCCAGTTTGCCTTCGCCGGTGCTCTGATCCTCCAGGCGCACCCAGCCATAACTGCTCGGCGTGACCGACTGGCGCTGCTCGCTTTCATTGGCGTAGCTGAATGCCACCTTGTCGCCCACCGCACTGAACCGTTGCGGCGCGCTCAAGCGGAAATTTGCCGCACCGCGATCAATGAGAATTTCCTTGGTGGTCTTGACCCGGTACGCCGCGCCATCACTGGCAAACACGGTGAGCATGTAGCGGCTCGGTTTCTCCGCGGCCGGCAGCTCGAGGGTGGCGTTGCCTTTGGCGTCGGTGGTCAGTTCGGTGCTGGTCAGCTCCACCGGGAATTGCCCGAGGTACTGCAGCTCGTTGTCGACCATCGACAGCTGTTGAGCGCGCAGGCTCAGGCTCAATTTGGCATTGGCCACCGGTTTGCCGTCGGGATACAGCAGCACCAGGCTGCCCTTGACCGCTTCGCCGGTGCGGTAGTCCTGTTTGGCCAGGTTCAGTGAAATCTCGAAGTGCGGCTTGATGTACTCGGCAACCCGGAAGGCGCTGCTGTAGGCCTGATCCTTGTAGCTGAAACGCAGCTCATAGCCACCGGCCACGGCATTGTCGGGCAACTGGAAACGGCCTTGGGTGCCGGCCTTGGAATCGAGTTTCAAATCCAGGGTTTGCAACGCCGTTCCCGTCGCATCCAACACCGTCACATTGACGTCAGCGGCACTGGGTTGCACCGAATCCCGGGCATTCTTGAACTCGCGCCCGACGATCTTCAGCGACACCCAGTCCCCTGGCCGGTACAGCGGCCGGTCGGTGAAGGCATAGAGTTTGGTGTCGTAGATTTCACTGTCGTAGTAGAAGTTTTCCGAGACAAAAACGCCGCCCTCTTCGTCTTCGCCTATCACGAACGAACGCTCGGGGCTGACGTGCTTCAAGCGCAGCAGGCCATCGGCATCGGTGGTACCGCTGCTCATCACGCCGAGGCCGTCGGTCCACAACACATTGACCTTGGGCACCGAACTGCCTTCGTGTTTGCGCGCAGCCCACACCAGCAACTCATCGCCAGCGATCTTGCTCACGGCCACGGTATTGGAAACGAAGACCATGGTGGTCGCCCGGTACTTGCCGATCAGCGCTTCCACCAGATAAAGGCCCGGTTTCAGGTTGCCCAACGGGATATAGACGTTGCCCGGCGCGACGCTGACGAATTCACTGGAGGAGCCAGCGAGGTTCACCCCTTCCGGTGGCTGGATCGGCTTGGCCTGCCACAGCGGGTAGCGAAACTGGCTGACCACTGGCAGCCCCGGAATCAACGCGAATTGCGGCTGAGCGTCGTAGGGCGTGGGCGCGGCCATGGCGTTGCCCATCTTCAGTTCCGGCACTTCTTCGGTGACTTGTTTACGCGACTCGTAGGAAAACGCTCGCTGCATCACCCGGCGGGACTTGCGGTACCAGCTATCCCACAGGTACGCCAAGGTGTTGGACAGGCCTTCGCCCTTGAACTGGCCGTCGCTGACCACCCGGTGCAGGTTCTTCTGGCGCTTGAGGAAATCCAGCGGCTTGTCGATGCGATACACACGAATGTCGGCGCCGCCGTAGGGTTCCATGCGGAACCGGCGATAGTCGCGGCCCGGTGCTTCGAGACGCACCATCGCCTGTTCGTCGCTGGCGAAACTGCTGTCCGCCAGCAGAAAGAAACTCTCACCGGCCACCGGCGTATAGCCACTCGGCTCGACGGTGTCTTCGGCATTCACCCGCGAAAAAGGCAGCATCAAGACCAACAGCAGGGGCAGAAAACGCAACATGCGGGCACCGATCATTGGGAGAGAAAATTCAGTCGATAAACGCCGATGAAGTTGGGGTTGGCTGCATCGGGTATCCATCGGGTGTCCTTCCATGTCATGAGTTGTTGCAGGCTTGCGGAGCGCATGCCGTTGTCAGTGGGTGTGGTGGTGCCGGTGTGGTAAGCGATGTAGCGGCCCATCCAGATCATCAGGTGCTGGTCGTCACCCTGATCGAAAAACATCAGGTCGCCGGGACGCGCCTGGGCCACATCACGGCCGACCAGATGGCTGTTGAACTGAATCAGCTTGATCGCATTGACGTACGGCCCGACCTTGCCGCCGCCCTGCTGCCACTGCTGGGCGAGGCCGCGCTGGGCGTCGCTCAGTTGCAGTTCCGGCGGCAGGTAGCGGTTGGACAGGCCATTGCTGCGCAGCCATTTGTCGTCATGCACCTTCAGCGCTTCGTTGGCGGCGAAGCGCACCAGCCCGGCGCAATCCTGCTGATACCAGCGCGGGCTCGGACCCTGGCTCAGTTGCTCTTGGGCGATGCGCACGAACCAGGCGCGGAACACCTGGGATTGCTGCGGGTCGAGCGCCGGGGTTTCGACGGCCCGGGCACCCGCGCTCAGCAGCAGCAAAAGCAGGCCAAGGCTTCGGATCAGTCCGGTCACAGCGCTTTCCATTCCAGTGGCAGCCATTGCCAGTGGCCGTCGGGTTCGCTGCCTTCAGGCAAGGTCAGGGCGTACTTGCCGTAACCGCCGAGCTTGCGCAGTTTCGGGATCAGGTAGGTTTGCGCGGCGTTGTAGAACACCGGCTCCATGTCTTGGGGCAGGCTGTCGAGGGTTTCCTGCTGCATCAGCTGGGCCATCGCATCCGGACCGAAATAGACCGGCATCAGCAGGTCTTTCGGCACTACGTCGGCCATCGGCGGGAAGCGTTTGTCGAGGGTGCCGAGCGCCTTGTCCACCAGTTTGTCGTCGAGGGAGAACAGCAGCGTCGAACCGTGACGCGCCAGGCTGACGCGCATGAACGCCTTGCCGGTGATCGCGTCCGGGTCCTCGGCGTCCTTGGCCGCGTACGGCCCGAAGTTTGAGCTGACCTGGCGCTGCCATTGATGGCTCTGGCCCTCCTGCTTTTCGACCACCGGGAACGCGTGATCATCGACCTTGCCTTCGTAGGCACCGACCATCGAGCCGAACAGTTTGCCCAGATCACCGTCGAGTCGGGCGCTGTCCTTATCGCTCAGGCCGGCCACCAGCAGCGGCGTGTACAGGCGCGAATCGGCGTACCAGCACAGGCCCGCGGCACCGGCCATGTGTTCGGTCAAGGCCTGTGCCACCTTCTCCTCGGCACCGAGCTTAACCAACAGCGGTTTCTGTTGTGCGGCGGCGAGTGGCAAGGCCACACAGGCGCTGGCGCCCAAGGGCATGGCTTGCCAGATCGGCTTGAAATCGAAGCCCGGCTGGTCGTCCAGTTCATCCATGGCGAGGAAGCTGTGCCAGCCCTTGTCGTCCATGTCGAAGCGCAACCCGGCGAAGTTGGGGATGAAGCGCTGGTAACCCATCGCCAGCACACTGGCGTTGACCGACAGGCGCTGCTTCACTTCAGGCGCGCGCGGCGGCAGACCGAATGCTTCGGGGAACAGTTTGTCACCGTTGAGCAACGCGGCGATGGCGGCTGTCGAGACACTGCCGGGCTCCTCGGCCTGGCCACTTTGCGGGTCGTAGAGTTTCGACGGATTGGACAGCACCACCAGTTTGTCGCCATGGGAGGCAAACAGCAGCGCCTTGCTGGCGTTGTAGGTGAGCTGATAGAGCGCCACATCGTCGTTGCCGACTTTCACATCGGCGATTTTGCTCAGCTGTGAATCATCCAGCGCGACCTTCGCCAGCGGCTCGAGCACCTTGGCCAGTCCGCCGCGATCCATCACCAGCAGGAAATCCTTGAGCCGACCATCCGCCCCACGCCACAGCGCCACGTCGGCGGGTTGATCGAAGAGCTGCTCGATCAGGCTGTCCTGCAACTTCAGGTCATGCTCGTAAATGATCCGCCGCAGACTGCCGATCAGTCCGAGACGATCCGCGTGA